>CAIVAP010000001.1 GCA_903903945.1 uncultured bacterium
CAGTTTCGTATGGCGACGGAAATCAAGAAAGGTCGAACTGGAATTGATCTGTGAGTTGGTGGGGATCAAGTTCTCCCAGTGCAGCAAGAGGTCCAGCTAGTCCTAAAAAGGAAGGGCAAACGGATCAGATTCGAGAGGGGTCTCATATTTCCTCTCTCCTACCGAAAGCTCCGCAAACTTGACTTTGTGACTGTTGACTTTACGCGAAGCGTCGGCGATCGCGATGGCCAGCTTGATTACTCGCTCGTATTCGGAAGGATCAAACTTGGAGGAAGCTGCAAATCCCCAAGAACCGTCCTTAAGAACCCGCACGGCGTAACCGGTCGACACCGATTTCTCGATAGGATTGGTTTTCTGCGATGACGTGGACAGCCGCTCGGATTCGATTTGCTCGACTCGCAGGTGCGCATGTTCGCATGACTTTGCGGTCAACTTGTGCATCAAGTCAACGATCTGCCGAGCGTTTTCGATCACAACGGTATTCCCACAAACAGGTCCTGAGTCAGATACACGGCAATCATAAACAGAACACCGATCAAAGTCAAGACAACAGCTCCACCGGCAGAGACAATGTTCTTTTCCGGTTTGAATCGAAACAGGGTGCCTTTGAACAATACTGGTAGCGCGAGCCAGTAGATGATTAGTATTTCAATCATGCTGTGCGCTTCGTTGGCCCCAATCGGCCAACCGCCCCAGAAATAACCGAAACGGCTTCTCGACACCAAAGCGCCGGCTACCAATCCACCGAAGAGCAGGAAGAAAGCTACCATGAGCACTTTGTGTGACAGCTTGCCGAGCTTGCGTTCGCCGCGATGCAAAGTGACCGCATCAAAGAATGAAAGAAATCCGTACATTGCAGCAAGGTACATCAGACCGACTTGAATCGCCCATAGAATAAGTCCGGGCGCACCTTCAAAGTAGAGTCGAATTTCCCGCCCCGGCTCTTCCGGGATGCGGGTGATCAGCCTCCCGTCATTAGTAGTTAGCTCCAGATGATAGTAGTATGATTGTCCCTTAAGCAGGTGCGGGACGGTCGTTGCATGCAGGTCATAACTTCCGGCGACTTGACCCATCATTTTGGCCAGATGGCTCGTATCTGACTCATTTCGATAGAGCAGCTTGAGCAGATAGGATGACGTGTCGGCAGGTGTGGTTACCCAAGCGGTGACCTCAGGATCGTCATCAATAGAGTGTCGATAGATTGCATCGTGGTCGATCAGAAACCGCTCAGCTACGGAATCGAAATAATCCCGCTGTTGTGTCTGTTGGGTAAATCGGGGCGTAATCCAGAAGAGAAGCAGCGTAAACAGGAAGGAGAGAAATACTTTGACGAGTTTCAATTCACCTCCGCAAGTTCTCCAGCCTTCTTGAGTCTTTCTTCTTGATCTTTGGAATGCAGGGCCGCAATGAATTCACTCAGATCGCCCGCCAATATGTCGGTAAGCCTGTACAGTGTCAGGTTAATGCGATGGTCGGTGACACGATTCTGGGGGTAATTATAGGTGCGGATTTTTTCCGACCTATCACCCGACCCCACCATCGTCTTGCGCGCCGAGGCAATCTTCGCCTGTTGCTCAGCCACGGCGTGGTCAAGCAATCGCGCACGTAGAACCTTCATGGCCTTGTTCTTGTTCTTTAGTTGTGATTTCTCATCCTGGCACGATACCACGGTTCCGGTGGGAATATGGGTGATTCGCACCGCCGAGTCGGTCGTATTGACAG
>CAIVAP010000002.1 GCA_903903945.1 uncultured bacterium
CGGACGGACTGAAGATGTTTTGTAGGGGCGACCCTTGCGGTCGCCAGTTGACCCTTCATTCCACCAATGTTCATGCGGGTCGCCGCAAGGGCGACCCCTACATATTGTACGCCGTACTTGGCTTGTATGCCCAAAGCGAAACTTGTGGGACAACCTCTTCTTTCCTGCCGGATCATTAGGTTAATCAAGGTCGTCAGGAAGGGGGATTCCTGACGACGCCTGAAGACTGAACCGTGTCATTGCGAGGAGTGCCGGGTGTTGATGTGGGGTGGGGAACACGACGAAGCAATCTCGATTTACGCTCTTGCTATGCAGACGCGCAGATCGCTTCGTCGTCATTGCCCCTCAACTCTTCCGCTCACCATGACTCCTCGCAATGACAACTCCGAGGTGTTTCAATACTCCCGTTCGCGCGAATGACAGGTACAGCAAGGTTATTGCGAAGCTTCTGTGATTTTGCCCCGTATGATCATCTCCTGCAATAGCGCACCGAATTCAGCGCCAAGCAGCACAACGAAGGCTGAATAATACACCCAGAGAAACATGACTGCGATTGACGTAAATGAGCCATAGATAGTGAGAAAACGGGCGACATGGGAGACGTAATAGTCAAAGACAAGCTTGGAGATTTCCCAGAGTATGCTTGCCAGTAGTGCGCCATAAAGAGCACTCTTGAAGTGATTCCATTTGCTTGGTAGCAAGTAATATATCCAGGCAAAGAGCATGGTGGAAACGATGATCGGAACTATAAAGGAGATCACGGTACCCACAAAAGGTAGTTTCAGCAACGGGATGTGCAGCACGGGGACTACGCCTTGCTCTGCCATGCTGATAAGCCCCGTCAGAGCGAGAGAAATCAGTAAGAATAATATCATGAAAGGGATGCAGAGCAGCGCCACAAACGAGGCGCGAATGACGCTGCGCAACTCCACTGTGCGCCAGATGCGGTTCATATCGTATTCGAGTTCCATAAAGATTGACATGCTTCCCCAAAGCAAGCCAACAACACTGACGATGCCGACAATCGTCTTACCTTTGACGGTGGCAGAAATCAGTTCAATGGCCGCCGATGTCGACAGTGGCAGGTTGTCGGTGATGAAGGCAATGATGTCCTGTGATGCCTGCTCGGATGAGGAAGAAAAGTGACTCAAAAGTGATGCAGCCAATAGCACGAACGGCACAAATGACAAGATAGCGTAGAACGAAATCGCAGCGGCCAGGGAGGGGCAGCGATCAGTGAAGAAGGTGCGACGAAAGAGAACCGAGGCGAAACGCAACGGCTTGATGGTCAATTGTCATCTCCGGAGAGGAGTATACCGATCGGATGTAACGCCTCGACGTGATCGCAAACGACCTTGAGCGCGGCCGTGATCGGTACTGCCAGCACGATGCCAATCGCGCCCCAGAGCCAGCCCCAGTAAATCGTGGAGATCAATTGCGCCAGCAAATTGATATTGAGTTGTCTGCCAAACATTTTTGGCGCGATTATATTCGATTCGACGAATTGTACGGCCATAAAGAATACGAACACCCAAACAGCAGGCAGGATCGAACCATGCTGGACGTAGGCCATGATCATGGGAGGTACGGCCCCAATATAGGCGCCGGCATACGGCACCAGACTCAACAGGGCTGCCAGAGGTCCCCAGACGTAGGGGTAGTTGATGCCGCCAATGAGTAGGCCGATGCTGAACACGATTGCCAGACCCACTGTAATTACGAATCTCACCCAAAGATAGCCGGCAATCTGTGCGGAAATCTGCGAAACGATATTGGTCGTGGCGGAGACATTGTCGCTTCCAAGCGACCTTACAATCCTCTTGCGGAAACCTGGTTGTTCAAACAGCATGAATAATGTCAGCAGGATGGCAAGAATCGCCTGTCCGAGAAAGCTCAAGACTGTACCGACACCTTTGAAGAAGAATTTTGGGATGGCCGAAAGCTTTGTCACGTCGATGCCATTTAGAAGTGTGCTGCTGCTGTCTTGTCCCAGGAAGTCAAGAATCTTGGGCAGATCCTTGGCGTGTTCTATGCGCAGTTGCTGGAATTGCTCCCAATAGGCTGGCACGTTGTCCGAGAACGCCAGAGCTTCACTATATATCAACATCCCGATGGCGGTAAGTGCAACGATGGCCAACAGCATGATAAGGATTACGGCCACAACGTGAGGGACTTTCAGTTTCTTCAGCGCGGCAACGCCGGGCCAGAGTATGTAGGTCAGAGTGGCCGCCGTGACGATAGGAACAAGAATGGGCGCGGCAAAGTAGCAGAGCGCAGTCAGCGCCGCAACTGTCAGAATCGGCGTGGCAACTTGATTGATGGTTAGCAGTTTGCTTCCGTCCGGCATCAGCTTTCTCCGATTAGTTTGAGAAAATCGTCCTCAGATAAGATAGCGATTTTCAGTTTCAATGCCTGCTCATATTTCGAGCCGGGATCGGCTCCGGCCACGACAAAGTCTGTCTTTTTCGACACGCTTGATGTCACAGTGGCGCCGAGCGCCTGCAGTTTCTTCTTTGCCTGGTCGCGCGAATACTTCTGCAGCCCACCGGTCAGAACAAACGTTTTTCCTGCAAGTGGTTTGGGTCCGGCAACGATGCTATATTCAGGAAAGACCTGCCAGGCCTGTTGCAACCTTGCCAAGACTTCCCGATTGCGGTCGTTATCGAAGAAGTCGCGAATGCTTTGGGCAACAATGGGACCGATGCCCTCGACAGTACCAAGAACATCGGCGGTGGTGGTTGACAAGGTGTCGATCGACCCGAAATGCTCCGCCAGCAGCGAAGCCACATGCTCCCCGACGTTGTTGATACCGAGCGCGACAATCAGGTGTTCGAGATCACACCGTTTACTCTTTTCGATGGCCGCCAGCAGATTGATCGTCGATTTATCCGCCATCCGTTCGAGATTGGCAAGATCATTGTGCTGAAGATAGTAGAGATCGGCGAAGCTGTGAATCAGCCCGGCTGCCAGTAGCTGTTCGATAAATTTGGGACCGAGACCATCGATATTGACACCCCCCTTGGAGGCGAAATGAATAATCCGTTCCGCCACCTGCGCCGGGCAGACGGAATTGGGGCAGCGATGATTGGCCTCCCCCTCCGGTCGCACGACCACGCTGCCACAAATGGGGCAAGAGCCGGGCATTGTGAACTGACGTTCCGCGCCGGTGCGCTTGGTGGTCAGGGGTTTGACGACTTCGGGGATGACGTCGCCGGCGCGTTGGATGATGACATGGTCGCCGATACGTATGTCCTTGCGCGTGACCTCGTCATAGTTATGCAGCGTGGCGCGCTTGACTTCGACACCTCCAACCCGCACCGGTTTGAGATGTGCTACCGGAGTGAGGACGCCGGTTCTGCCGACCTGTACGACAATGTCTTCAACAACGGTTTCTTCCTGCTGTGGCGGGAATTTCATGGCAATCGCCCAACGGGGAGAACGTGACAATTCGCCCAGCTTCTGTTGCTGGCGGAAGGAATTGACCTTGACCACCATGCCGTCGATGTCGTAGTCGAGCGTAGCGCGTTGCTCGTTAAGATGATGGTAGCGCAGGAGGACTTCGTCACGCTGGTAACAGAGCTTCGACTCCGGTGTTATGGCGAAACCGACACGAGTCAGAAAACGTAACAGCTCCCATTGATTCTGTATGGTCACGCCCGCAATGCGACCGCAAGCGTAGGTATAGAACTTGAGGGGTCGGGAGGCTGTAACATTGGGATCGAGCTGTCGCACGGAGCCGGCGGCAGTATTACGCGGGTTGGCATACAACTCTTCCCCCGCTGATTCGCGCTCCTTGTTGAGTCGGGCGAAGTCGCCTTTAGTCATGATAATCTCACCGCGGACTTCAACCAGAGAGGCGTCGCAGTCGCGCAGCTTGAGAGGCACGGTCTTAACGGTGCGCAAGTTGGCGGTGATGTCTTCTCCAGTCACACCATCGCCGCGTGTGAGTCCGAGTGTCAAGATGGAATTCTCATAGACCAGTTCAACCGCGAGTCCATCGAGTTTTGGCTCGGTCACATACTCGATGATATCGCTGTCACCAGCCAATCCCTCGCGCACGCGACGGTCGAAATCGTCGAATTCGTCCGGTATAATTGCCTTGTTTAGAGACAGCATCGGTACGGCACGCTTGACTGAGAGGAATTCCGTCGTCGGTGCCGCTCCGACTCGCTGCGTCGGCGAATCGGGAAGTTGCAGGTCGGGATACTGTGACTCCAGTTGCGTCAATTCATCAAAGAGCCGATCATAGTCGGCATCAGTGATCTCGGGATCGTCGAGAATATAATACCGATGATTGTGGTAGTCGATTAGTCGGGTTAACTCGGCGATCCGTTGTCGTACGGCGTCTTTAGTCATAAGAGGAATTTAGGTGGTCGAGCCACTGACGTCAACAAACAACGTGGCATTGAGGGCGCACTGTTTTTGCCTTGACACCGAGCGTTGAATAGTATCCATTCGAGCCATGTTAGAAGACACCCCGTTCAACTCGACGAAAATCGTCTGCACGCTAGGCCCGGCAAGCGCAGATGAAAAGACCATCGAAGCGCTGGTCAAGGCCGGAATGTCTATTGCGCGGCTCAATTTCTCGCATGGGTCGTATGAGTTCCATCAGACGCTGATTCGCAGGGTTCGGCGTGTATCGAAGCGGCTCGGGCAGCCGGTGGCCATAATGCAGGACCTTTGCGGCCCTAAGATTCGGGTAGGCAAGCTTCATGGCGGGCAAGTGACAATCGATGCCGGCGCACAGGTCACGCTGACGTCCAAGGAAGTGATCGGGGACAGCCATGTCATGTCGGCAGCGCCGGCGGAGTTGATCCCCGATCTCAAACCGGGTGATCAGGTATTGATCGACGACGGTCTGATCCGGCTGGAAGTGGTGAAATCGGGACATCACGATATTGTTGCCCGCGTTATCAAGGGGGGTATCGTGCGTGAGCACAAGGGGATCAACCTCCCGGGCGCGACGTTGTCGTTGCCATCGCTAACTGACAAGGATATTGCCGATCTCGACTTCGGCCTCAAGCAGGGAGTCGACATAATTGCGTTGTCGTTCGTGCGCAGCGAGCACGACGTCAACAAGCTAAAAAGCGAAATCAAGAAGCGCGGGTTTGACACGCCGGTGATCGCCAAACTGGAAAAGCCGCAGGCGATCAAGCATTTGGCCGCGATTATCGAAGTAGCGGATGGCGTAATGGTGGCGCGGGGTGATCTGGGGGTGGAGATGCCGCTGGAACAGGTGCCGATCATCCAGAAAAACATCATTACGGTTGCCTTAGAGCATAACAAACCGGTGATTACCGCCACGCAAATGCTGGAATCAATGACTCAGAATATCGCACCGACGCGAGCGGAAGTATCGGACGTGGCCAACGCCATTTTTGACGGAACCGATTGTGTTATGCTGTCGGGCGAGACTGCCGCCGGCAAGTACCCGGTCGAGACGGTAGAGATGATGGCACGCATCATCCATACCACCGAATCGAAACTGCGCACTCAACCACCAACGCTGAATCTTTTCGGCAGGCCGGCAGTCGAGTTCTCGATTGCCGTGGCGGAATCGTCGGTGGCGATGGCGAAGGACATCGGCGCGCGGGTAATTGCCTGTTTTACGCAGTCCGGACTGACGGCGCGGCTGATCTCCAAACAGGGAGCGCAGATTCCGATCATCGCTTTTTCGCCGGACAAGAAGATATTGCCGCGTCTGATGATCTTCCGTGGCGTCGTTCCGAAATGCCTGCCAATGTTGAAATCAATCGACGAGGTCATCGGTCGCGCGGAGAAGACTCTCAAGGATGAGCACATTGTCAAGACCGGGGACAACATCGTAATTGTGGCTTCAGCGCCGGTGCAGGAGCGGGGTGTCACCAACATGCTCAAGCTCCATACGATTCGCTGAGCACGCCCCAGCGCAGGATCACTTTGTAGAAGCACATATTGTAGTTGACAATCCCGCATTGTTTGATTATGATGCGGATGAGACTATCGACATTATTAGTAGAGGAGCAATCATGGCAAATCATCTGTGCTGGTTTGAGGTTTCATCAACCGACCCCGAGAAGGCGCGTGAGTTTTATAGTTCATTGTTTGGCTGGAAGGCCAAAAAGGCGCGCACAAACTACTATCAAATGACCACCGGCAGAGTCCCGCACGGAGGGCTGATCAAGAAGCTGCCGCTCGTCCCGAGTACGGGAGTATACGTTTATATTCATGTCGCCAGCATTGAGAAAACGCTGGCCAAAGTGAAGAAGCTGGGGGGTCGGCTGCTGGTAGCCAAGACAGCAATTCCGGGGTTTGGCTATTATGCATTTCTGGCCGATCTTGACGGTAACCCGATCGGGTTGTTCAGCGAGAAGTAGGTTGTTGTGGCAGGCGATTGAATGCTTGCGGTGGGACGAGGCAAGCGGTTATATTGGGCACAATGGCGATAGAAAAGAAACGACTCAAGGTCAAGATCAGACTCGATTCCGACCCGACGCGGATTTATGATGCCATCACCAATCCGCTGAAGTTGGCTATCTGGTTCTGTAATAAGGGCGAGATCAACCTCAAGCTACGCGGGGCGGTGCGATTTTGGGGTGAAGACTGTGTGGCGACGACGTTCAAGGAGAAGGAAATCAAGGGAGCGATCGTCGCGTTGGAGCCGAATCGGCAAATGCGGTTTACCTGGCCGATCAACGGAACCATCAGCGAGGTCGGATTTCAGATAGACGATCGCGGGCGTTGCTGTGATCTGGTCGTCTCCCACGAGAAGATCCCGCCAAATGCGTTGATGATGGATGCGTGGATTATTTATCTCTATAATCTACAATCGCTTCTGAAATATCAGCGTCCCGCTTACCGGCTGGACTATAACCGAATTGATACCGGCGTCATCAAGCGAGAGCTTTTTGTTGAGGCACTGCCGAGTGTGGTGTATAGAGCGCTGACCAATGTCGCTGACCTACGAGTATGGTTTTCAAAGGATGCCGAATGCGATCCGGTTATCGGCGGCATATACACGACGGGATGGAAAGACAAAGCCGGCCAGCCAGCCGGGCCGCGCGAGATCAAGGAATTGGTTGAGAACAAGAAGCTGGTCTATGACTGGGATTTCGCCGAAGAGGGCAAATCGGGCGATCTGGTAACCTGGGAGTTACTGCGTATCGGGGAGCGAACGCGGGTCAATCTTCGCCATTCCGGTTTTGATCCGGCACGCTACAACAAAGACTACATGCAAGGCTGGCATGCCTATATGCTGACTCTGAAGGACTTCTGCGAATCGGGCGGGTGGCTATCGTTTGGGGTGATTGACGGGGATTGGGGAGTGTAGGTTCGGGAATCCCGACCGCGATGCTGAATGAAGGCAAGTCTGGGCGTGGGCAGTGGTCTGAATGCTCACCGTCAAGCGCATGCGTTTTGACAAGCTCAGAAAAATCAGCTTTGTAGGTCCAAACCCCTTGAGGTTTTGACACTCTAATTATTGGAGGTGGGGGGAATCGAACCCCCGTCCGAAGAAATCGACAACTAATCGTCTACGCGCGTGTTCTTTCATTTATTTCTCGTCTAACGCACCGCCGAAAGACTAAGGCTGGCGTTAGACCAGCTTCGCTTGTAGGTTCGCTTCTTCATCGCCAAGCCAAACGTTGAAGCTATCCATCATTTGTCGACGCCGGAAACGCGACGCCTGATGGCGGGCCTCGCGCCCGACGGCTTAACTAGTTTTCGGCTAGTTAGGCAGCAATGGCATAGTTGCCAGCTAATTGTTTTGCACCCGTTTAACGAGTCTGGCGCAAACTCGGCGCGCAGATTAATCCCCGGTAACCCCGTCGAAACCATATCACCCCCAAGGAATATCCTGCAATCGCGGCGCACGAGGACGTACGCCGCGCACATCTATACTATATATCGGATTACCGGATGTCAAGTTCCGAAAATGAGGCAGATATCCCTCGCGCCCTTCATTTTTTTCTTGACAACCCGCAACCTCTTGCTATACTACGCGTACTTGACTGGAGTTACTTAGTCCGCGGTCGGACTATCACCAGATACTTTTTTTAGAGGAGAGAACCTTAAATGATCAATCAGTATATGCGATTGACGTGCGCGAAAGTGTGTGATATCACTTTTGTCGTAGGGGTCCCGCCTCGGTGTAAGCTACCAGCAAGCTAAGCTATTGGCATTGTTTGGAAATACCGAGCCGGACTCCTTTAAGTCCGGCTCTTTTTTTTGCTGAGCCGGCACAAGACAGCATCTTTGGTGAGTCAATATAGTAGTAAGAGATACAGATGGATCAATCATACTTCGAACAGGAACAAGAAACCGGCTTTACGTCGATGCAGGCCTTTAAGGGCCTACTGCCGTTGCTCAGGCCGCATCGCTGGCGACTGCTGAAAAACCTGCTGCTACTGGCCGCGGCCACGGCGCTGTCGATCATCGGACCGGTTTTGCTCAAGCGCGCGATTGATGTCGACATCAAGGGCAAAGACACGAACGGTCTGATCACTACCGTCGTTATCTACGCGGCGCTGCAATTCATATATCTGGTCGCCAGTTATTGGCAGCGGATACATTTAGAGATCCTTGGCCAAGACGTGATTATGAAGCTCAAGCAACGGTGCTTCGATCACATCATCGGGCTGTCGGTTTCATTCTTTGATCGCAACCCGGTCGGGCGGCTCTTGTCGCGCGTGGAATCGGACGGCGAATCGCTGCGGATGTTGTTTACGTCCACCGTGGTTATGCTCGTCGGCGACGTGATTTTGATCGTCGGTATGCTGTCAATAATGTTCTATGTCAACTGGAGACTGACGCTGGTGGTGTTGGCATTTGCGCCTTTCATCATCACCTTGATGTATATCTACCAGCGCTTCACCAATCCGCGCTTTCTGGAGATACGTAAGCGCATGGCGGACATTATCGCCACTATCACCGAGTACTTGCAGGGCATGAGTGTCGTGCAGATCTTCAACCGCCAGAAACTGGCGCAGGAGCGCTTGTACGAGGCGAATCGGAAGAAGTTCAAGATGGATGTGGCGACCCACGTCGCGAACACGACTTTCTTTAACTTCGTGTTTTTCTTCGAGCGCCTGACCATTGCCGCTGTCATTCTATTCGGCGCGCAATATGTCTCCGGCGCCACCGCGACCACCGGCATGTTAGTGATGTTTATCACTTACATCCAGCGCTTTTTCGAGCCGATACATCGGGCGTCGGAACAACTCTATGTCGTGCAACGGGCGATCTCCGGCGCGCGACGTATTTTCGCGCTGCTGTCAAACCGCGAGATAATATCGGAGTCCACACAGCCGGTGAAATGGCAGAGCTTCGAGAAGTCAATCGTCTTCGATAATGTCGGCCTGTCATATACGAATGACGGCAACTTCGCCATCCGCGATGTCTCGTTTGAGATTCAGAAAGGCCAGAAGGTCGCGCTGGTCGGTGTCACCGGTGGCGGCAAGAGCACGCTGATCAATCTGCTGCTGCGCTTCTATGATCCGACGGAGGGACACGTTCTGGTTGACGGCATCGACACGCGCAGTATCGCGACCGAGGACCTACGCTCGAAGTTCGGTCTGGTGCTGCAGGACATCTTCCTCTTTCCGGGAAATGTCAAAGACAACATCACGCTTGAACACGAAGGAGTCTCGGAAGAGGCTTTGCGCAGCACGGCGCGTTTGGTTGCGGCTGACCGCTTTATCGAAAAGATGCCGAAGAAGTACGAAACCGTAATCTCCGAGCGCGGTGGTAACCTGAGTCGTGGCGAGCGGCAGTTGCTGTCGTTTGCACGGGCGATGGTATTCAACCCGCAGGTGCTGCTGCTTGACGAAGCTACCAGTTCGGTTGATCCGCACACTGAGAAGCGAATTCAGGTTGCGCTCAAGCGACTCCTGACCGGACGGACATCGCTGATTATTGCACATCGGCTGTCCACTATTCTGGACGCTGATTTGATTCTGGTAATCAGAGAAGGCCGGATTATAGAGCGCGGCACTCACACCGAACTGCTGGCGCAGCAGGGTTACTTTGAGAAGTTGTTCCGCTTGCAGTTCCAGGAACACGGGAAAGCGAAGGTGCATGATGTGGCGTAAATTCAAATATCTCATGAGCGGATACGCCAACTACAAACTCGTTCTGGCATGGTTAATTCTCGGCACGCCGATTTTCGCCCTGATCGTCATGGTTCAGCCGCTGGTGCTCAAGTATGTGTTCGATATCATTGACCATGGCAGTGGCGAATTGCCGCAATCATTGCGGTTCTTGCAGGACATCGTTGCCGGTTACGGACTCAGCCCCACCGCCGGTGCGGCCGTGATTCTGGTCATGTTTGCTGCGGCCATTCTGGTCATCTATCTGGTGCTGCAGAACAGCCGCGCCTGGATGAATGTTCGACTGGAGTGGTTCTATCGCCAGCGCGCGTTTAACGCTTCCACGGAAATGGGTCCCGATTTCTTCAACCATTTCCGCACCGGCGATCTGGTTACCCGCATGACCGATGACGTTGCGGAGAAGCTTTCGTGGTTTGCCTGCTCCGGTATCTTCCGTTTCTATGAGGCGCTTTGTCTGGTCGTTTTCGGGCTGATACTCATGTTCGGTCTGAATGTCAAACTGACGCTGTACTCCGTTCTGCCGATGCCGGTTCTGGTCATCATCTTCATCAAGACCGCGACCTTGCTCGACAAACGTTTCGAACGATTGCAGGGGAAGATATCCGATCTCAACAGTTCGATGGAGTCCTGTTTTTCAGGCATTCGCGTAATCACGGCCTACAACCGCCGGAACCTGTGGTCGAAGAAGTTCGCCGGCATCATCGGCGACCGCCGCAAATACGAGATCAGCGTCGTTCGCGCCTGGGCCGGCATCGAATCGCTTTACATGTATATCTGGCAGTTCGGATTTGTGATCGTCCTGATCATCGGTGGAGCGATGGTGATCAAGAACAGTGTGTCGATTGGTGAACTGATTGCATTTACCAACTACGTCGTCTGGCTGATCTTTCCGATGTTCGACATCGGTCAGTTTCTGGTCAAAGGTCGTCAATCGGCGGTCAGTATCGGTCGTCTGATGGAAATCGAGGATTTCCCGCCGATGGTGCGCAACGGCAACCACAAGCCGATGGACATCAAGTTTGGCGTAATCAAGTTCGACAACGTGTCATTTGCCTATGACCGCGACGGCCGCAAGGTGCTCGACAGTGTTGATTTCACCGTCAAGAAAGGCCAAACCGTGGCGCTCGTCGGCAAAGTCGGAAGCGGCAAAAGCTCGATCATTCATCTGCTTACGCGCGTAGCCGATCCCAGCGAAGGCATGGTCTATCTTGATAACGTGCCGCTCAAAGAACTGCCGCTGGATTCATATCGCGACATCATCGGCTTTGTGCCGCAGGAACCGATTCTGTTCTCCGATACGATCGAGGGCAACATTCGGTTCGGCGACAAATCGATCGATGGCGACAGGGTGAATCAGGTAATTCGACTGGCGCAACTCGATTCGCAGATGGAACGCTTCCCGCAGGGAATTAAGACGATGATCGGTACGCGCGGGTTGACTATATCCGGCGGGGAGAAGCAGCGAGTGGCAATTGCGAGAGCGTTGGTGCGCAATCCGCAGATTCTGATTTTAGACGATTGCACCTCGGCGCTAGATGCCCGCACCGAAGAACGGCTTTGGGATGCGCTGCACGAAGTTATGCCGGAGATGACCTGCTTTGTAGTCACGCACCGCACCAAGACCTTGCGTCTGGCCGACAAGATTTTGTTATTCGACGAAGGCAAAGTTATCGACCGCGGCACTCACGACGAACTAATGACCCGTTCGGCTGCCTATCAGGAGCTCTATTCCCGCAGCGAACTGCAGGAACAGGTGGGAGCGGCATGAATAGTAGGGGCGAGTCGACGACTCGCCCTTCTATTGATCTTCACTTTGTCGACCGTAGAGCTGGTCGGCCACTTGTCGCGTGAGCAGGTAGCCCGGATATTCGTAGACACAGAACGGCTCACTTGTGTGACGACTATTATCTGAATCCGTCAGTTCAAGATGAGTTGTTATGGTTTTCAGATCGTCAGATACAGTTCCTCTCAGTCGAAACGCAATTCGGAGGATTTGTGGTACACCAGGAGCCAGACTGATATGCCGAAGATGGTTCAGATTTAGACCGCGCGACATGCCACCTGATATCACCCAACCTTCTTCGAATAATTCGTCTGTATGAAATGACTCTTTTCCAATTGTGACATGGAGCCTCGCATTGTCAACAGCGACACGTCTTGATCCTCGGTTGAGAATCTCGACGACAAATGCGATGACGGTGGAAGGAAGTGGCTGCTTGTCTCTGTCCTGCTCGCGGTAAAAATATGGCAGCCACTCATGCTTCTCCGTCGGCATACTATCCACGATCTTGATTCTGATGCCATGTCTTTCGCCAAACTGCTCTTGGCCGCCTTTGGCATAGAAGTCGGCTACAGGATTGTCGGATTTCGCCGGGTTCTGGACAAGACAGGCAATGTGTTCCTTGATGCTCTGTTCGAACTGCTGCTCCAAGTTGCCGCCGTCACTGTATTCGACCACACCAAAATTCTTGAAGTAAAAGGGAATAGGCTGACCTTTCTCAATTAGCATGATTGTGCGCCCCTTTACGAGTGAATGTCTCATTCCCAGTTCGTAGAAAACGTTCGGATTCAGATCGGATAGGACTGCAACAACGAGATCGGCTTGAATTAAGTCCCTCACTATGTAATCGATGATATTGCCCGGCGGAGCGTTTATGCGTCGCACGCTAAATGAGTCCCATTTGAGAGTTTCCCTAACATAATCGCCCAAGCGGTCCCTCAGTGCGGATTCCAGGTGCCTGTAGAAGTCGGTCCAGTATCCCTCCGAGTGATTTTCCGTCGTGCTCGAAAACGGCATGATTACGAAGATTTCCATACTAGTTCCTTCCTTACAGTAGATACAACATCAAATATACCACAATCCCACTCAGCGACACGAATAACTTCGTCGCGACATAAGGGCCTCCTGGTCACTGACACTGGCGGCCCTATTGACGGCTGGCGGTCGAACTTCATGCCATTAGACGGGGGTAGAAGTGGTTAGTGGACAATGACGCAACCTCCCGTCGCATGACTTTTGGCCTGCTAAGCCGGCCACCAAATCTGCGAAAAGAGTTTGTCAATGGCAGCTTCTTTGCTTTAATTCCCTTGGCCATAATCGAAGGTAGATCTTATGAACAGAAAACAATTTTCCGTTATGCTCGTTGCGGCCATGGTACTGCTGCCATGCAGTCAGGCAGAGTCGGCAATCAGTCTGCGCGCCGGAATGGCAACGCCCTTGAGTGAGTTTAAGGATCTCGCCAAGACTGGATGGTCCGCAGAAGTGCTTGCTGATGTCCGCTCGTTACCGGTTAGTGCCTTTACGATCATTGTTGTGTTCAACACGTCTCACCTCTCTCAGCGCAAGTATGATTTTATGGTCGGCACAGAGACCCACACTCAGAAATCGCAGATGACCTTTACTGGTGGCGGCATCGGTCTGCGCGTCATGCCGCCGACCCCGGTCTTCAAACCGTTTGCTGAGCTACTGGGCCGGGTATCATCCGTGCAACAGGACTTCCGAAACAATGCCGATAAAGCTTCTATGGAATCAAAAACCAAACTCGGCTACGAGATCAACGCCGGCTTGCGCTACGGTGTCTCACCGGGCGTCGATTTGGAACTTGGCGGCGGCTACACTGCTTTCTCCCAGACTAAACTCAAACACAAAGACGCCGCTATCGAAATCGCCCCGCGCGGTTGGCAAATTTTTGTCGGTGTCGCTCTGACGATTGGCTTGTAAGGAGCAAAATGAAGAAGAACATCATCGGTCTAAGTCTCTGTTTTCTCGCCGCACTGCTTCTTTGGTCCTGTTCCGGCGATAAACAGCCCCAGAAATCTTCGTCTGCAAAGGCGAAGAGTGTGGGCAATGATACTGCCAAAACACAGCCACCTTTGGCCAAATCTGATCGCTATTACATCCTGGATAAGAGACAGAAAACGATCTTCGAGGTCAATCTCAACACTGACTCCATCACCAGGCGGTTCGTTCCAGAAGATGACGTTGTGGCCATCGCCTACGACATGGAAAAAGAATGGGTGTATGAAGCTGTCACAAAGCCCAAACCGGCCCTGAAGATATTCGATCCTAAGGCATCCAGGATAATTCAGAGCTTTGATTTTCCGCAACCGCCTTCGGACCTTCTATTCCATCCAATCAAGAGGGAACTCTACATTACTTCCGAGGATTCCACCTATTTCCGGATATTCTTGCCCGACTCGATGAAGACGAAATATAATTACCCGCTCTGGATAAGCGGCGGGCGACCCGTAGGTCCGCGCGTGATGTCTCCCGGACCCGCCGGCACGATTTACACGGCCAATGGCGCCCGTGCAAGTGTTTCTGTGCTTTCGACCTCCGGCAACTACGCCTACCAAACGGTTACCCTAAGAGACGCCAAATTCATCGACAACGCCGTCTCTTCCTTCGATGGCAAATCCGCTTTCTGCTGTGATAGCAAGCAGGGCAAGATTTTTCGGGTCGAGTTCGGTTCGGGCAAAACGCTGGCACAGAAGAAAGGCCTGGACAACCCAAGGCTGATCCAGTTCGAAGTCAACAGCCGCACGGTGGTGGTAGTAGTTGGCAAGACCAAAGTGTTAATGCTAAATCCCGACAGCTTTGCCGAAACAGGCCAAATCGATCTCTCGGACGACGGTGACGAAATCCTGTCACTGTTCATCCCGCCCAAGGCCAACTATGCCGAGTTGACGATGGATTACAAAGGAGTGACCCGTTGGCTTCGTCTCGACATTCGCACTTGGGAACCTATGCGGATGGTTGAGCTATACTGACGTAGCTACTTCGGTGCGGTTGTTAGTCGGGCTGGGCGAGCTATACTCGCGTGGCGGCGACGGAGGTCTCCGGTTCACCCAGTAACTTATTCCTGCTGATCGCCGTCACCAATCCCAGGGCTATCCAGAAATAATTGGCGTAGGAGCCGGAACTCATCAAAGAACCGGTGTCGAAAAGCAGGCCTACCAAGACTGCCACCAGCAGCGCCAGCATCGCCTCCTGAAACACACGAGACTCCGGATTGGGCGCTTCTCGCATTGCTCGAATGATCTGCTTGAAGAGGTTGTAGATAAACAGGAGAAAAATCAGAAGCCCAGGAATGCCGGTGGTCAACATGATGTGTAGGTAGTAGTTGTGCGCATTGAATCCCGATTGCTTGGTAGTCAGAAAGAGACGAGTGCCGATGTCGGCAGCTCGAGCGTCAAGCACATCCTCAGTTAGCGTCAGAGGACCCATTCCAGTTAGAGGATGTTCGCGGATGCCCTTTAGAGAGTGATCCCAAAGGGAGGTGCGATGAGTCGTGCCAGCTCTCAGGCGAGACACTTGTCGAAACAGCGAGTAGACTTCGGGATCGGTGACCACGAAGATGGCGACAGCCACTACCAGCATCGCAAGCAGTGAAAGCAGTTTGAATTGGCGTCGTAGAATCAGAAAAACCACCGTCGCGGCAGCCAGCATCAGCCAGGTGGCGCGGGACCAGGCCAGTGCAATCCCTACTATACCGATAGCAGCGCCGACTCCATATATCAACCGTACTGATCGGCGACGGTAGATGAATGCGGCTGCGACCAGCATTGGCACGATCATCATCAGAGCAACACTATATCCGCCCGCGTTGACCGTGAATCCGGCAATTCGCCGATAAGGTCCCGACAACAGTCCGACAAATGAATACGAACATGAGGTGATCACACCGATCAGCAGCACGGCCAACGTCAGATCGAGATGCGAGCGTTTGGTGATGGTAAGGACCGCAAACAAATAGACTATGAGGAAGAGTGATCGCGAGCTGACGTCCAACAAACTCCCCAGCGGATGGATCGCCGTCAGGGAACAGACAACTCCCCACGCAAAGTACAACGCAAAATAGCGCACGACGGTGTCGGCCTTGAACTCCACAGTGGTTCCTTTGAACAACAGACGCAGGATTGTGGCGGCGGCCATAATAGCTACAACTCCCCATTTGAGCATGCGCGTTAATTCAAAGCTGGATTCAGCGATGACATTGATGTTGGAAATTGCCGCCAACAGGATGACGAATCCTGCGTCCGAAATCAGGCAGCCGCCGAGAATCAAGATCCCGATCAGTGCGGCTGTTGTATACAGCGGGCCGATCAACGGCAACGCCGCCGCCAGAACGGCATCAAACAGCAGAATCAGAACGATGCCGACCATCCTCAATGTTTGGTCAGGGGAAGACATAGACAGCGACAGTACTCGGTGATTCATATCGCTACAGAAAACAGGCCAGTTGCCGGCAATCGGCTGTGTTGCCTAATCGGACAGCCCCTGTGGACCTAGTGCCGAATGTGCCGTGCCCTATGGGCGGGGCATCAATCCACAAAGTGTCGGCGCTACTGAGATGACACGCAACCCAGATACTCGCGACGGGACTCGACCCCACTCCCTGTCGTTTAGAAGGCAGATGCTTTATCTGAACGAACCAGAACATACAGCAGAACATACTCCGCGACTGGGGTAAGAAACCGGGGGGCATCGACTGATGACCGATGCGCGTCCGCGATTTACCGAGGATATTGGCAATAGTCAGTGACCAAGCACTCTGCAGAACCTAAGGTAGCACTGCCAATGGAATTATGCAACAACATTCTTCCCGACGAGACGTGAACAAGAATACCGGTTCTCTCGGTGTTTCCGATAAGGTGGCAACCGTCGTCCGCACCTTCGCGATCTCATCGCCACACTGTTCGGTCCCGAGCCCGATGTCGGAAAGGAGCGGGTGAAGCCGTTTCGAGTTGCTTTATGGCTTGCTTGATCCTAAATTACACAGACTATATGAACTTTCGTGACCTTCGCCAGATTCCCGTGCAGCGCCATCTGCTCTTTGCCGCACTGGCCATCTGTGTGATTATTCAGATTTGCGGAATTGCATTCCTATCACAAGGTCACGTGAACCTCGATACTCAGGAATATCTCTCTATCAGTAGAAGCCTGGTTGAAGGCAACGGCTACGGCTTTGTCGGCGCCTCGTTAACCGACTTCGACGCGTTTCGAGGCGAGAGCCCCACGCGGATGCGGCAGCCCGGGTACCCTTTCTACCTCGTCTTGTTTTACTGGTTGCCGGGACAAAGCGATCTGGTCGTGCAGATATCGCAAATCATCCTGAATCTCCTCACCCTCGTGGTCGCCTATCGTATCGCGCTGGGCGTATATGGCGAGCGTTCCCGAAATGCTACGCTTCTGCTGCTTGCCGCCTATTTCCCACTCTGGGTGACATCCGCATTTATCCTCACGGAGAGTCTGTTTACATTCTTGTTGGTTAGCACAATGTACTTGTTGTGGCGCGCTACGACGGCTCGGTCGAAGTTGATGTATTTCGGAGCGACAGGGGCCGGTTTTGCAGCCATGCTGTTGACTAGGCCAATTGCTACGCTCCCTTGTCTGCTTTGTCTCATTCCACTCTGGGCTCATTTTGGTTTTCGCAAATCGGTGCGTTGGTGGGGGCTTCAGGCCGCAGTGTGTCTCGTGCTGGTGGCTCCCTGGTTCATCAGGAATGCTGTTTTTCTGGGCGACTATACGCCCCTTTCATCCGATGGTGGATACAACCTGTGGTATTCGAGCGTCCCCGACAGTGCTCCAAAGTGGTTTGATTCACCGCAGTTTGCTGAGGCAGTCGGAGACGGTTACTACCTTGATCGGGCGGCTAACGAGGGATTCACGCAGAAAGCGATAGTAAACATCAAGGCAGATCCGGTCAATTACGCTGCACGCGCTTTGGTCAGACCATTTTGGACTTGGAGTTACTTCCCCGGTTCCGGACAGTATCGAGACCTGACTGCGCTGTTCATGGCCTTGAATGTCGTACATTATGCCATCCTTCTGTTCGCAGCCGTTGGCATAGCCACTACCGCGAGACGCGACCTGGCGTACTTGCTTCTGCCGGTAGTTAGTCTCTCGATTGTGCTGATGGTTTCCAAAGGGATTTCTCGTTTCATTGTTCCGGCAATGCCGTTCGTCTTGATTTTGGCAGGACAGGGGATCGACCGCATCCGGAGATTGGCGCGGCGACGGTCATGACCAACTGGCTTGCGTTTTCTCCGTGCGGCCAACAGCCCGCGTCGTGAGTTGATTGGCTCGACAAACGCCAGTGTCTGATGCATGAAATTGGTTTCGTTTTATCCGAGCGGTTTTTTCTTAAATTCTTTCAAACTTGTTTCGAGGGTTCTCAAGACTTCTGACCCTTCCTCCCGCCGCCTGCGTACGATCTCCTCCGCTACGACAATCCCGGCTGAACATACAAATGTGAGAAACAACGCCGCCAATACAATCAGTCGCTTCTGCGGTTTCACCGCCTGCTCTGCCGGTCGGGCATGATCGAGCACCATCAATGTCGGTGTATCCCGTCGTTCCTGCAGCCGCGCCATCTCCAACTGCTGGGAAAGCAACTCGTAAGTGAGTTCCTGAATCTTGAGATTGCGTTTCAAGACGGCAAATTGCAGGCTCAGGTCGGGCACGCGAGACAAGGGGATATCCAGAGCCGACAAGGTCGAGTCGGCCACATTGGTAGCTCCCTCTTCCATGCTTTTCAGCTTGCTGCGAATCTCGCCGACTTCCATCTGTTTCTTCACTAGCTCAGGATGATTCGGATAAAGCGTCTTCTTTAGGATCTCCAGTTGAATCTCGGAACTGGTGAGTTGCGCCTTCTGTTGCGCAAGGTTTGTGATGAGCGCTTCCGACTGCAACTCCAATGACACGGCACGATGATTTTCCTGAAAATTCTTCATCACATTCTGTGCGACGCCCAGAGCGCTATCGGTCTCTCTGAGGCGCTTCTCAAGGAAACCGCTAAACTCCTTGCCTTTCTGATTTTGCAGGCGCCGGTTGAACTGGTCAAGTGTGCTCACCATCAAATTGGCGATGTCCGCCGCAAGCTGGCGATCCCCAGCGAATGCCTCCACCGTGATGATACCGTCGGAGGCAACCTTGATCTTGACGTTATCCTTCAGTCTCGTCAACGCCGCCCATTCGGTACTGGTGTTGTAAACGGACTGCAGCTTCAACGAATCAACCACTTGTTTCAACACCGACTCTGATTCCAGCATACTGGCATACAGATCTGATGGTGTGGCCATAATCGGTAGTGCGAAATTGGTAACTGCCGCCGCAATGCTCCCTGCGGACAACCCCATCAGCCCGGCCAAAGGTGATTCGCTCTCCGGCGGCAACACCGTTGCTTTGCCCGAAAACGTCTTGGGAACGAGGAAGCTGATGATGGCGGCGGCAATTGTCACAAACAGCGTATTGACTGTGATAAATCGTCTTCTTCTAAGCAGGATTCTGAGTAGTTCCAAAGCCCACACGGTCACTCTCCTTGAAAGCCTAAATTATAGTATACCCAGGGTGTACTCGATAGTCAACCCAAATTGCGCTCGGAACGATCAGCGCACGAAATTGGCGGAGAGGTTGTCTCCACTACACGAGTTACGCATTTCCTGCGGGGATTATTCGCTCAATCTGGCTGATCACCAACGCGTTCATCTCTTCCCAGAGGAATTGTCTCGTGATATCTTTTCCAATTGCGACAACTGGAATCTCTCTCCTGGCAAGAAAACCCCCAATCTGCTCAATCCACAAATCAGCCTCATTCTTGCAGATAACGACAATCTCTTGCGAGAATCTACTTAGCTCTTCCATGTTCGAGGACACACTTCGAATTCCCGCTGCCGCAAATTCGTAGAACTTCAAAGGATTCGAGTAACGGAAGAAATCATTGTCGAAATAGGGCATGATTCCAACATCAAATCCTTTGACTATCGCCGGAACCTCCTCATATCTGTATTCGCCCGGAAAGTGGATGTTCGGGTAGTCTTGCGTGATTCGCTCGTAATCTATGCCGCCAACTCTTCCCACAAACACAAAACTCCACTCCGGTCGCAGCCTTGCCATACCCTTAATCAACCCCCAATCCAGTCGCTCTGAGATGTTCCCTGCATATCCGATGCGCGGCCCGGGAATCTTTATGATGTCAGGATGCGGTTTGACCGCTTCGTCGCAGAATTTGTTGAAGGCGTCCCGGTCAAGCCCGTTGCCGAACGGAAAGGCACTTCGATAGTGTGGCGAATATCTGTCGAACAGCTTCCGTGACGTCGTCAGCAACAGGTCAACCTTCGAGCGCCATTTCACTTCCAAAGCGTCAGCCCGGGGTCGCGGTCGTCCCCAGATATCATTCAGACTATCATATATCTCATAAACACAGAAGCTGTCGGGAAAGAGCTTGGTCACATAGCCCTGTTGCGGGTCGTAATACCAGACCAACGGCGCCTTCTCAGATATTCCCAACTGCGCGGCCAGATACCGATAGCTGTGACGCAGAGCCGCCACATTCAGCCATTCCAGTGCTCCGGCATGTTGAGCGATCTGGTCATGGACGAAGTACTTCGGCGAAAACAGTCGGAGGTTTTCCCCAATGTTTTCGATTCTGGCTGTAGATGACATCTCACCAAATCGCTTTGGTTTCCTCACGAGTGTCGACAGGGGACATAGTGGCCTGTTAACCGCGACAACCGTCGAGCCATGTTCCTTGGCTACTTTCGCCAGAGCTTTGACCATCGGCCGCCGCGAGAAGATTGGCCAATCAACGGCCAAAAACACCAATATGATCTTGGGAAACGCTTTCACATCCTCGGCTTATCACGACTCCCGCAAGATTCCGGCTGCCGGAGAATTGATAGTTGCAGCAGCGTGGAATTGCACCGAGTCCGCTTGGATACTACTGTTTGGGAAGCTCGCTGGCAAGAGGAATTAGGTGGATCGGTTAGCGACACCCATGAACTCGAAAACTCGGAGACGCTGATCCGGGTGAATAGCCTGGTGCACAAGCGCACATCGCAGACTCGGCTGTGACTTGCGCGATTCCCATCGTCACGCCAACCTGTGCGACAAGAAACTAATGAATTGGGACAGTGGCTGTCTGCATCTCCGGGCTTCTCTTGGCCGTCGTCAGTTCCGTTACCTTTTCCAGCAATTCTTCGACGTTCAACTTTGTAATGTGAGCGCTGGCTTTCAAGAATTCGGCACGTTTTTTCATTCCCAGGTCGCCAATCGACGAGTATATAATGACCGGTAGATCACTTGTCTCTTCACGGTTGCGGATCGCACAGGTCAGTGCGAGTCCGTCCATCTGCGGTGTCTCGACGTCGGAGATTACCAAATCGAACTGCTCACCAGCTTCGATATGTTTTAGCGCCTCCTGCCCATTCTTGGCCGCGACTACTTCAAATCCGTATTCGGTAAGCTCCACCGTCAACATGTCCCGCACCGATTGCGAGTCCTCCGAAATTAATATCCGTTTGCCGGTTGTCGTGTGGCTCAGGTTTTTCATTTTGTCGAGTTCTCTGGATCGCAGACTGGGACTGAGACCCAGGATAATCGTCTCATAGTCCAGAAGCTGGATCATGCGCGTCTCACTTGGTTTCACAATCCCGATCACGTACTTGTGATCAAATGCGGTCAGCACTGCGTCCGCGTCGATGACGTCTTCCCAGTGGAAATGATGTATCCAGTCGATGTGGTCGACGAAAAACGCATTGAGCATGCCGAAGAATTCGGTGATGATCACCTTCTTCTGCTCCAAACGTTCGACATCCGGTAGTCCAAGAAACGCCATCAGGTCGATTATCGGCACGACATTATCGCGGTCGCGGAACACGCCCACTACGTAATCCGGTGAGTTGGGTGTACCGGTCAAGAGCGGCAAGTCATTGACGATGCGTTTGACCTTGAGAATGTTGATCCCAAATGAACGTCCTCCCAGACGGTACTCCAGAATACGCACCTCATTTGACCCTGACTTCAGATATGATTCGGCTTCGAGTCTCATGTATTTATTCCTCCCTTGACGACCGACACGGAGAAACAGGTCTCTCCGGCTTCAGTCCGATATGCCTTGATCTCGCCATGCATTGCCGTTACCGCCAGTTTGCAGAAGTACAGACCCAATCCGGCGCCGCGGTGCCCGACATTCTTGGGGTTGTGTACTTGCTTGAATTTCTCAAAAAGGTCGCTTGGATTGAGGTCGCCGAATCCTTCGCCACTGTTGGTGACGTTGATCGCGACCATGTCCCGATGGTCGGAGACTGTCAATCGTATGCTGCCACCGCTATTGCTGTGCCTGATCGCGTTAAACAACAGATTGTCAACAACGCGAGCCAACAATCCGCGGTCGGCTCTGACATTCAGTCGAGGATCGTAATCGTTCACCGCGACCGTCACATCCTGTTCTGCGGCCGCAATTCGCACCAAATCCACGCACTCGTCAGTCACTTCGCTCACCGGGAAATCCTTCCAGTCCACTTTCTGTGAACCCTGCTCCAACCGACTGACCTTGAGCAGATCACTGACGATCAACCGCACACGGTTCATCGCCGTGTGTGTTGATTGCAGTAGTTGTGCGTGCAGATCGCGATTCAGATCAAGACGCCGCTGATCCAGAAGTCGTAGCAGCGTTTGCATAGCCGCCAGCGGTCCCTCCAAGTCATGAATGAGATAGAGAACCAAGCTCTCATAGTCCTCGCCCGCGGTCGTGTTCAGGGGCTCTGATTGCCCCGATTTTGCGAGAGTGGTGTCGATCGCTATCTCCTTTCCCTTTTGTACCCTGTCCCGAAGTGTCTGTGGCGGCACGATCCGAGACGTTCAATTGGTATATCGGAAAAGCCCTCGGCTCTCGTCACCTTTTCCGCCAATCAGTCTGTCCGATCTCAGCTCTCTTCCATCGCCGTGCCCGTTTCATTATGAACCCGATAGAACCCCTTGTCAACAGCCGTGATCTTAGTCGATACCGCCTCGTTCGTTCGGTTTTTCCCCGTTGGAAGCCACCGACGCTCACAATGTTGCGCCTCCCTAACAACTTACTATTTGCTTATTTGCAAAGTTAGTGGTTTTGTTTGTGGTAGCCGTTTCGTATCTTTGCGACAGAAGAGCGGTTTAATTGCTCAGAGAGTAAGGAAATTGGAGGTATGATGAAAGTCAACATCACGGAACAAAATGGCGTTGCGATTATTGCCATCCAGGGCAAAATGATGGGCGGTCCCGATACGGGCGAATTGGATGAAAAACTCTATGCGCTGCTTGGCAAAGGCACCAAAACAGCCATCGTCAATCTGGCCGGTTGCGAATGGATCAATTCCTCCGGACTGTCAATCCTCATTCATCAC
>CAIVAP010000003.1 GCA_903903945.1 uncultured bacterium
ACCAGACCAAATTCATGTAAAGCCGGACGAAGCAGATATGCGGCGACAAAAAAGAGGAGACTTGCGTGATAATCCATAATCGCCATTAGCAAGCCGACTGCCGACAGGCCACAGGCCGAAAAGAATATTATGTCTCGCTTAAGCATAATCTTTATCCTCTAGAGCGAAGATTTCTTCAACGGTTGTTTCGAGTTTTCTTGCCAAAAGCAAGGCCAGCTTCACCGACGGGGCATAGTCACCCCGCTCGATTGACACGATCCGTTGTCGGGAGACGTTGACCATATCTGCCAACTGTTGCTGGCGGGCCGAAATACCTGACAGTAGATTACTTGTAATGGTCGATTATCTATTTCCCTTGGCCTTCCATTCCGCGATCAACGGCTCGGCCCGTTTGAGCTGTTCCTTGGTTAGTTTCTTGCCCAGTTCGACGCATCTCTCCGAATAGGCCTGTTTCTGCTCCAGATTTCTGAAACCGTCCAGCGATGCCGAGTAAAGGGCATATGCCAGAACACTGTCTTGCGGCGCGCCCCTGCCGTCGAGATAGCAATGGCCAAGCCCCCAGAGACAATCGGCATCGCCTAGTTCGGCCCCTTTGCGGAACCACTTTATCGCCTCCGAATTGTCCTGCTCAATTCCCATTCCCATGGAGTTCATCATAGCCAAGTGCTGGATAGCTTCTGTATTATGCTGTTCGGCCGCCAGCCGATACCATTTTACCGCCTCCACAGGATCGGCCTTAACACCACCCGGGATTCTTTCGCCGGCCTGATATACTAGTCCCACGCTAAACTGACAGTCAGCGTTTCCCTTTTCCGCGCCGGTCTTCCAATAATTTATGGCTCGTAGTAAATCCTCCTTGACACCGTGGGTGTTTGCATAAATGAACCCTAGGTCATACCAAGCCTGTGTCTTGCCAGCATCAGCAGCCTTTTGCAGCCAATGCAGTGCTTCAGTCGCGCCAGAATCGGTGCCCTGCTCGGGAATCAGTTTTTCCCCAAGCTGAAGCATGGCATCGGCGTTCCCGTTGGATGCAAGGGTCTTCAGTTCTTCAACAGACGTTGAATCTGTTATCTTTTGCGGCTCCTCTGCAACGATTGTTGCGACTAACGCGACCACCATCAGGGCGGTCAGCACAAAACCTGTGAAGAGTTTGCTTTGGTTCCTCATTGCGAGCACCCTCCATTTCTTGTCTTTTGGTCTATTTTCTATAATTACTCACTTATTTATGATCGATAAATTGTC
The DNA here is from genome assembly GCA_903903945.1 of uncultured bacterium. Lineage (GTDB taxonomy): Bacteria > Zixibacteria > MSB-5A5 > CAIYYT01 > CAIYYT01 > CAIYYT01. Next base: position 1,243 of record CAIVAP010000003.1, read on the forward strand.
AAGTATTATTTTACATATAGACAATTATTGTTTGCATACCTGAAACAAATCCTTTGTAATAAGAACGGAAGTTGACTGTGACCAAAATGTGACGTTTTTCGTTGCCAGTTATTCGGGGTTATTGCCAGATATACGCTTAGAAATGCCAATGGACGGGGGTTCGGAACCCCTGTCCATTTGTAAGCAATTGAATTATAATGAGTTATAGTAATAGAGGTGGGGGATCAAACCCCGGTCTCTTCTCACTCAACAGTCAATGTTGATGCATGCAATCGAATGCTTGATCTGTTGAGAGATATCTCGCCAAGTTTAAGATCTTATGTCGCTCTGGGGTGAGAGATTCATTCTCCGTAAGCCGTTATATTGATCGTAATCGTTTGTGATACAATTAGTTATGAGGCGGAGAGTGAGGGATTCGATAGGTGTTTTTTTGATCAAGTTGCTCTGGCCCAATGTTTTCGGCATATTTCGTTGTGTTATTGATGGTTGGGTGCTGCAAGTTCGTTGCAGTTCGATTGAGTTACTGCAAGTTGGATGAAGTTGGCGGTTAGAAAACCGTTAGAAAGGCGGGCACAACGGCAAAAACCTACGCCGCTCATTTTTATCCGGTGTTGTCCCGTTTTGTCCCTTGTTACGGCCTGCTATCTGACGAACCCACCGATCGTAGCGCTTGCGGCTTCGGTATCGGCTAGAGTGCCGGCGGTCTGCCGGCAGCAAATTCTACTTCTTTCTGCTACATGTTGGGAAGCGGTAGCCTCGATCAATATGAGATCGAATTCGGGCCATCTCTACCAGTACGAGTTAACTGATCAGTAAAGCACAATCGCTTTCATCTTCTTGAGAGTTGCCAATACCACTTCTGCTGGAATTGGCTGTGCCACCTCGAGCGAAGCGTTGAATAGCAGTGCATCGGCACATTCCGGACTGATGACATATTTCTTGGGGAGTGTGTTCAGAAACTCTCTGGTTACAATTTCCGCCAAAAACCCGGGTTCGAAACCCAGCCTTGCGTATCCGGGCTTCTCGGGTTCGGCCTCGCGCCGCTTGCGATCTTCTTCGATCCAGGGCATCAGCATCTCCCTGAATTCGGCTACGCTCGCAACTTCTCTGATCTCTTGGGATTTCATTTGAGTCCTCCTCTCTACTATGAACTAGGGTTGAGTAAATGCTTCGTATCGCCCGGAACAGGCAGATGTTCGGATTGGCCGCTCCATCGGTTGCCCTGAGACTGGCAAGCGAAATCTCTCTCGCACCGGGCACATGATCCGGTAGCCACAAATCATCTAAATCTGCATCATTAGTCTCCTTCTCCGTACCCTCCGCCACGACGGTCTGTGGGTTTACCAGTCTCAGTCTGGATAATGCCGAAACCGGCATCTGCAGCTTGTAACCGGAGAATAGCTCGGTCAAAAGACATCCGGTCATTCGTCCCTGCCCGGTTCGCTCATCGCCTGGATCCCGACAATCTTCTTGACCGAGTCTTTCCATCTGATGAGCGGGAAATCTTTCAGGGAATTGTAGATCTCGAAAATTCGCTCGTTGGTCTGGCCATCTTCTATCCGCTTGATGGCGGTTCGGTCTTCATCAGTCTCAGCACGCACACGGCTTCGGATGTTGTTGAGTTTGCCGATCCAAATGGAATCTGTCACGAAGGGGCTCAGATTTGTCACGTGGCGGAAAATGTTGGGGCTGTCGAGCATCGGTTCGATGGATACGCTGGTACGGAATCCTTTCCGGTAGGCCAGTCTCAGAGAGCTCAGTCGTTCCTGATAATTGGAAGCTCCGGGTTCCCAATAGCGCAGTAAACGGTCGTCATCGGCTCCTATCGTGAAGCGAAACAAAAGTTGTCCTTCATATTTGCCAAAATCCCAGCAGAGAGAAGCAATGCAGCTAAAGTGCGGCTTGCTGACCAAGAGTACAGTGTTGCCAGCTTCCAGCAAACTCCGCAGGACAATCACACACGGCTCCATGACCTCCGGGGTGATGTCATGCGTGGTCGGGAACATGACCGTACCCGGGTACTGCCTCTGCTTCTTCCGTACGTCAACAGATCTGACCAGCATTATTGGCCACTGATGCGGTGCCATGCGATGAAATCTGGCTGTTGCATTGTAGCGGGCGTAGCAATAGCGGCAGTTGTGGGAGCAGCCGATGACGCAGTTTACACTTGCCACCGACCATTCCTTGGTCCCGAAGACAGTCTTCTGTGAATTCATGGTTTGTTCCTCTCGTGGGCCGCCATCGAAATCAGGTGACCTCAATAGCAATTTACGCCAAACCGTCGCGATTCCGGTACGGGCGGACTAATCTTTTCCCCTCAGGCACTGGCGGCGATTTCCAGCGCTGAGCACTCAGCCGGCCAGTCTGGCGATCGGTTTCCGTTTCCATTTCCCGATCCTATTAATCCTTTTATTCCTGGGATTTCGTTGTTGCCTAGCACGTTACGTGCGGTTTTTGAAGGCCGAAGGCCTTCTGGTCCTTTCTTTGTTTTTCCCACCCCATTCCAGCAGGGATGGGGTGGAACTTGCCGGTTGAGCATGCCGCAGCATGCCAATCCGGCCCCGACGCCATATCAGGGCACCCACCCTGGTGGGGTGACCTGAGGGGGCGGCGCTGCCGTTTCTTCGTTCTTCTCTGGTGGCTAGATGTTGTGTGCCAGTCCTCCGAGCAGGTGGATGTGGTAGTTGAATCTGCCTTCTATCTCGTCTATTCGTTTTTCGATATTTCGGATTTTGCTTCTTAGTCGGCCTTCCATTTGGGTCCTGTATTCTGTGTGTTGTTGGATGGGTATTGGCCAGATGGTTAGTTTTCTTATGGTCGGTGTTTTTTCTGGTGGTTTTGTCTCGATGGCTCTTTGTATGGCCTTGTTGACTTTGTGTTGGTGGAGGGTTTCCCTTGCCGTGTTGATGTAGTTTCTGACGTTCTGTTGTTCGGGTGTCAGGGTTACTTCTGGTTGTTTTTTGTCAGTGTTTTCTGATTCTGTGGTGTCGTCTTTGGCGATGCTTTCCAGTGTTTCTTGTTGCATGGTTTTCACCCCTGGTTGGGGGGTGTCGTCCTGTTCGCTATTGATGGTGTGGACGATTTCTGCTGTTTGGTGTTGTTCGGCTATTGCTCGGATTTCGCGTTCGATGATTTTTCTGAGTTCTGGGTTTTCGGGCATGTTGATTTTGTAGTGTTCCAGGATGTCTTCGATTTCGTCGTGTGTGTCGAAGGGGAATTCTGGGTCCTGCTTGATGTACTCGACTTCTTGGTGGATGTCGATTCTTGTTTGGTTTTCCATTTTGGCTTTTTTCCTCCCGGAGCGGTTTTGCTCCGATTTTTTTCGTTTCTGTTTGACAGAAAACGAAAAAAAGCGGGAGACCTCGTGGGAGGGATTCGCGCTTTGGATTTGGATGAGAGTGTTCGATGTCGGGGGAGCCCGCGCCCCGAAAGGGGGAAAGCTTTACTAAACAGTTCGCGATGAGCGAATCTGTTAGCTAAAGCTTTCGCTCCCGATGGAGTGAATGTGCTTTTTGGCTTGCTGGCTTTTGCTTGTAGAAGTTGACTGTCGTTTGGCGGTGCTGGCTTAGCTGGCTACCGATGTTGACTGTTTTTTGTCGTTTGCTGGTGGTGTTGTAGCTGAGCTGACTAGGTGGCTGCATATGTTTTTTGGTGATGTAGGTTTGTAGACCGTTACTGAGCTGGCTGGACTTCAGTGTTTGTTTTTTGAAGTGTTTTTTTTGGTGGCTTGGCTGGCTAGGCTTAATTGTTTTTTTGAAGTGGTTCTAGTGAGGCTGGCTGGCTACCGATGTTGACTGTTTTTTTGTCGTTTGGTAGTAGTGTTGTAGCTGACTGACTAGGTGGTTGTCTATGCTTTTGGTGATGTAGGTTTGTAGACCGTTACTGAGCTGGCTTGGCTTGATTGGTATGAAGTGGTAGTTGTTGGCCGTGTAGACTCGTTGTTTTCTTTGGGCCATCTCGTTGTATGTTTGGTTTCCGTTGACTCCTAAGTATTCGATTACTGTGTGGTATTCTGGCAGGTAAAAGTCGGGGTGCCAGATGTATCTCTTGTTTGCTTCTTTGAGGTATATGTCGGGTTCGTACTGGAATGGTATTTTGAGTTGTTGGAGTAGGTTGGCTACTTGTCGTTCTCCGCGGCTTCGGTACTGCTGGCTGAGTTTGCCTTCGAGTGTGGTTGGTGTCATGCGGCTAGCCTCTTCATCATCTCCACTTCCCCACGGGTCAATCGTAGCAACTGCTTTTGGACGTTTCTGAGTTTGTCGAACATGTTCTGTGATTCGTCTTGTAGTCTTTGTGCTTGGACTAGGAAGGCTATGGTTTGTCTGGTGTTGTTATGTGCGAGCTCGTTGACGGCCAAGTTCAAGTTCTTCTGGAATTCTTGGTGGCCTTGGTCTATGCGTTTTTCGATGAGCTGTATGGCTTTGCTGGCCATGATGCTTTGTCGTTCTACTTGGATTGCTTCTTTGAGTAGTCGCTGGTTGTCTGGCGAGAGTTGGTTGTAAGTTTGCGACAGCTGCGTGAATCCTGCGATGTCCCATTGCTCGAGCTTCTGATTGATCAGCTTTAGCTGGTTCATGGAGCGGCTGAGCTCAGAGTCCTGTCTTTGAAGGTCCGATAGTACTTCTCGTATGGCTGGTGCTGTCGTTGGCGTGATGCCTTTGGTTTTGAGTATTCCGATGATTGTTTTGATGTCTCGTCCGATGAGTTTTTCGGCCTTGGCTGCTTGTTTATCTTCCTCGGTGGTTTGCTTGGCGAGGACTTCCCGCTGCTGTGTGTCTGGTGGTGTTGGCGTCGGCCTGTCGGTTGGGCCATCGGGTATCTGGTCGCCGGGTGTCAGCTTAGGATCAGCTGGTTTGAAGCCCTTCGCTGGTTTGTCAATGCCCGCCAGTATGTCTCTTCCTGTTGGAAGGTGGCTTCTGGCTTTCATGAAGAGCATGACGATTAGTACTGGTATGGTTATGAGTACTGCGGCGTCGATCCAGGCTGCGAACTGGTTGTTCTGCGCCCATTGATAGATTTCGGGGAATGTGGCTCTAGTGAGGAAGTATGTAATGATGAAAGCGGCAAGTCCCGAGATGGCGGTGTTTCCGCCTATGTGCTTGATGAATATGAATAGGGTGAGGGAGACGAGGCTGAGCAGAATGACTGCCGCGAGCGGGGCGAGGTTTCCGAGTTTGAATCCGGTCGTGTAAGAAAAGACGGTCATGGCGAGGCTGAGGATCATGGCTATTCCGGTATTGATCATCTTTCCTTCTTTTCCCGGAAACTTCTTTGAAAGAACGAATCGAGAGAGACCTGTGAAGATGATCAAGTAAATGACGAAGTCGATAAACGGGCTGTATTGCTGATATGTTGCTGCTATGTTGATGTCACGGAATGGTTGCAGGATGGTTTCAAGCGGATTAACGATGGAAAATTCACCTCGTGGTTTTTATTGTAGTGCTTCGAGTAGTCTGTTGATGCAGTTTGTCTTGGTTTCTTCAGGCATAGTGAGCGTGATCCGCTTGCTCTTCTTCTTGAGTGTTTTGAGCCAGCCGGTATCAGCATAGATCAACCCCATGTCACTGAAGTAGATCAAAAAGTTGCGTACCATGCGATCAGTCAGTGGTGTGTACTTGTATTTGTGGCAGTACTGTGTGTAGTCTTTGTAGATGTTGTCTGAGGGAATGATCCGCTTCGGGTTCAGGAGTATTGAGAGGAAGAGGATTTTCTGGTGCGTTGGTAGGGCGCCGACTATTCCAGTGTACGCTTCGCTTTCTCCACGCTCTTGGGCTTCTTCAAAGAGGTTCAACGGGATAGTCGGGAGCCGTTTTTCGATGGCAACCAGAGCACAATAATAAAGCAGCTTGAGTGCTTCTCTTGCGTCTCCCCTTTTTGTCGTTTCTGCTGCTGCGATCTTTTCGAGCAAGCCTTCTCCGATGACTCCCGTTTTGAAGCAGTAGTTGATTCTGTCTTGCATGATTTTGAGCAAGTCTTGGGCGTTGTAGGGCGTGAAGATGATTTTGTTTCTGCCGAAGCTGCTTGTGACTCTGGGTTTGATGTAGTTGGAAACGTTCACATCATTGGATATAATGATGGTGGTAACCCTGCTGGAAACGAAGTCGTTAATGCGCGAGAGCAGGTAGAGTATGTCGTCTCCAGACTGCTTGAGTGTGTGGTCGATTTCGTCCAGGACGATCAACAGATTCATCTTCTCCCTGTTCAAGTACTCTTTGAATTCGTCTATGAGTTTGGCGCGGTTCCATCCGACTCTGGGGATTTTTCTGTCGGGGTTGAGGATTTTGAGGGTGCTGCTGAGTATTGTTGCGTCTGTTTTATTTTCTTCGCAGTTGATGTATACCGTTTTGAGGCTGACTCCTCTCTTTTCCGCTTCGGTTTCTAGCTTGCAGGTGATGTCGAGGGTCAGTGCGGTTTTTCCTGTTCCTGGGAATCCGTAGATGAACAAGTTGCTGGCTGCCTGGTTCTGCAGTATCGGGCTGAGTTGTATGACTAAGTCGTTGTGCTGCTTCTCGCGGTGAATGAACTTGCCTGACGGCGGTTTCAATTGAAAGAGAGTCTGCTGGTTAACGAGAAGCCTGTTTTCCGCTGTGTCCTTGAACTCCAAGAGGGAAATGCACATCACCACAATTGTCAAAACACTGCTCCTTTATATAGTTTTCCATTCCGGAAGCAATTTCCAATCCGACCCCTCGGTTGGGAGACACACATCTCGATTCCGTTGCCAGCGATCACAATCAGATCACGCCGGCCAATTGGGAGGCTGATCGGCCGTCGGCGAAACCGTTCCCACTAATGATTTCGCCATTTATTTTCCATATAGAAAGAATAGGTAGATAGCAGACTGCTGCAATTTTCCGCTGTAACAGCTTGACTCACACAATACAAATGCGTTCTTTGGCTTATTGGTGGGACAACTTGTACAGCATTGGATTTCGGTGAGATTCGGCTAAATGACTATTTCGCGCAAAGGCAGTGAGCTCTTCATCGTTGATAACAGCGATCAAGACTGGAAGGTACTGAAGTATCTTCACGACTGGTGCCAAATATCTGGAGCGATCGACATTGCTACCGGCTACTTCGAGATAGGCTCCCTCCTGGCGCTAGGTGAAGAGTGGCAGAAGGTTGATCGTATCCGCATTCTGATGGGTGATGAGGTCTCAAAGCGTACCAAGAGCGCATTCGAAGAAGGACTCAGACTTATTCGATGCAAGCTTGACACCAGCATCGAATCGGAGAAGCACAAGGACGACTTTCTTCAAGGCGTTCCCGCCATTGTCGAGGCGATGAGGACTGGAAGAATCGTTTGCCGGGTCTACAGAAAAGAGAAGTTTCATGCCAAGGCTTACATTACCCACGCGAGAATGGAAGTTATCGGCTCGACGGCTCTTGTCGGTTCCTCTAATTTCACGTTTCCCGGGATTTCCGAGAACATCGAACTGAATGTTCAGATCACTGGTCAACCGGTGACGGTGTTACAGGATTGGTATGAAGATCACTGGAATCAGGCAGAGGATGTCACCGAAGATATCCTGCGAACAATTGTTCGTCATACGCGTGAGTACTTGCCATTCGAGGTCTATCTAAAGGCCCTCCAGGAATACTTCCGTGGACATGAATTGACCGCCAGTGAATGGGAAACCAGTCACTCTCGTATCTATCCGATCCTGGGGCAGTACCAGAAGGAGGGCTATCACGCGTTGCTGAAGATCGCCAAGCAACATGGCGGCGCTCTTCTCTGTGACGGTGTAGGACTTGGGAAAACGTTCATCGGCCTCATGCTCATAGAACGACTGATTCTGTATGATCGCAAAAATATTGCCCTGATCATACCCAAGGCGGCTCGGAAACCGGTTTGGGAACAGAAGCTCAAGAGATTGTTGCCCAAGTTGAGTGGTGTCTATTCAAACCTTGCGATCTTCAATCATTCCGATCTCTCCAGGGGTGGCGCTTATCCAGAAATGTTCGACAGTGTCATGGAACGAGCGGATGTTATCATAATCGACGAAGCACATCATTTCCGCAATCCTGGCATCGCCGGTGAGGGCGAGCGCAGGCCGTCGCGATATCGCCGACTCTTTGAGATAGCGCAGGGCAAGACGCTTTTCCTGCTGACCGCAACCCCAATCAACAATCGGCTGATCGATCTTCAACACATGATAGAGATTTTCTCTCGCAAGGAATCTGCCTATTTCAAAGACGCGCCACTTGGCATCCACTCGCTGCCAGGGCATTTCCGCAAAATGGAGAAGGCGCTTGAACGCCTGGTCGAGGCGCAAGCGGACTCCACTGAAGGCATACCGGAGACCAATCTCGCCGAGGCAGAACGAGTGCTTTACGACGATGCTCTTTTCCGTGCGCTTGTCGTACAGCGTAGCCGCGCCTACGTCAAACAGAGCGAGATTCAGCACGGGGAAAGCGGAGCGCTCTTCCCGGTTCGTGAGGATCCGCAGGTCGTCCCATATTCCGTGCGAAAGACGTATGGCCGCTTGCTTGACTTGCTGGAACAGGCATTCAGTAAGGCGAATCCGCTTGTCAATCTGGCCATGTACTACCCGCTGGCCTACTACAAGGGCGACAGGACCGATATTGAGCCCCTTGAGGAAGGTCGCCAGAAGCAGGTAGTTGCTCTCATCCGCACGCAGTTCTTGAAACGCTTCGAGAGTTCTGCGAAGGCATTTGAGCTTTCCTGCGCCCTCCTGCTACTCAGACTCTTTGCTTTCGTCAGAGTAAACAGTGCGAGCCAGAAGGAGAAGGAGCAGCTTGCCGAGTGGGAGAATCTCCATTCGAAAGTGCTCAAGCATGCGACCGATGTACTAAGAACTCCAGGCGAATCCAAAGAGCCGCGCGATGAATACGATGACATCATTCCGGAAGGACTGCTCGATGCGATTGATATCCTTCCGCGCAACGAATATCGAGTTAGCGAAATCATCGCCCAAACTTATCCCGACCTTGACCAACTGGTCGAGTTCCTAAAGGAATTGCGGAAATTTAGATCGGAACACGACGATAAGCTCAAAGCTCTCATCCGTATGCTGAAAAATGACCCGGCTCTGAAGAAAAACAAGGTCATCATCTTCACTGAGTTTATGGATACCGCCCACTACCTGCAATCTGAGCTCGAAGCATCAGGAATCAAGACGCTTGATGAAGTTGACAGTTCTGACGACCGCGACCGGGGCGATGTAATCACAAGGTTCAGCCCATACTACAACGAATCCTCCAGCACCGACCTGAAGCGCAGGGGATTGACGGAAACGCGCGTCCTTATCTCGACTGACGTTCTCTCCGAAGGTTTGAACCTGCAAGACGCGACATTCATGATCAACTATGATCTTCATTGGAACCCGGTGCGGTTGATGCAGCGTATTGGCCGTGTGGATCGACGCCTGGATCCCGCCATCGAGCGACAGATCATCGCCGATCATCCGGAGCAAAAGGACATTCGCGGCAAGGTCCGCTATTGGAATTTCCTGCCCCCTGATGAATTGGACGAATTGCTGCGACTCTATGCAAAGGTCTCGAAGAAGACATTGCGGATTTCCAAGGTCTTCGGCATTGAAGGGAAAAAGCTGCTCAAGCCGGAGGATGACTACCAGGCCCTGAAAGACTTCCTTCACTCCTATGAGGGTACTCCTTCAACTCTGGAGGCAATGCACCTGGAGTACCAGAAGTTGCTTCAGGACCATCCTGACATCGCTGCGCGCCTGAACGACTTTCCGAATCGTGTCTTCAGTGGAAAGAAACATCCTGATGCCGACAGTCGCGGCGTCTTCTTCTGCTATGCGCTGCCTGCGCCAGCACAAGTTGACAAGGATGAAAGCTCGCAGGATGCTGAAGCTTGGACATTGGAGGCAGGGCATACTCACTGGTATCTCTTTGATCTGGCGACGGAGAAAGTGATCGACCAACCGGCTGACATCATCGTCAGCATTCGCAGCACTCCAGATACTCCACGTCATTGCACGATTGCCAAGCAGACGTTGTCAGAAATTCGGACGAAGATTGAAAAGCATATCAAAAACACATATCTCAAGAGCGCTCAGGCTCCGATAGGCGTAAAACCGTTGCTAAAGGCCTGGATGGAGCTAAGTTGATGGTGACTTGCGAAAACTTAGAAGAAACTCTGAAACAGGTCCGCGATCAGCAGTCATTCCTGCACAATTTGCTTGCTGGTCACTTGCACTGGCCGATTGATCCCGACATAACGGACCTTGGCGAGATTGCTTTCGAATGGTCGGAAGATGAGTTGAAGGCACGTGGGCTCAGTAAGCATCTTGTTGACGGCAAAGTGCTGCAACTTCAGCCATTGGTCGGCAAACAGGTCTGGGGCATTTTCTTACTTGAGTTCAAACGCCCTGACGTGTTCGTTAAAGAACGGGGAACGACTCGGATTTTGCGGGAGGTATTGAGGGGACTGGTCAGTTATCGCGGCAAACCGAGTGGGCTCAAGTCGTGGGGACGTGATCAACTGCTCTTCATTTGCACGCATGACTACCAGCACTTTCGCTTCGCTTACTTCAAACAGCCGACGAACAAGCAAGGCATTCCGCCGATTGCAACGTTCGGTTGGGGTCCCGACATACCGGCGCGCACCGTTTGCGAGTTCAACTTGCCTGCGTTGAAATGGCCGGATGAAGTCGCCAACGAAGCGAAGTGGGTTCAGTCTTGGGCGGGTGCTTTCAACATCGAGAAAGTCACGAAGCGGTTTTATGACGACTACGAAGAAGTATTCCGCTTTGCAGAAGAGAAACTGGAAAAAGAGCTCAAAGACGACGAAGAACGGCGCAAGTTCACGCAAATGCTCTTCAACCGGCTCATGTTCCTTCGTTTTATCGAGCGCAAAGGCTGGCTCACATTTAGTGGTCAGAATGACTACCTAAAGGCGCTCTATGATGCCGGTCCTATGAAGGGCAAATCATTCTATCAGAGTCGAATTCGCCCGCTATTTTTCGAGGCGCTTGCAACTGAAGACAAGAAAGATGCAGACAAGGTCGGTGAAGTGCCATTTCTCAACGGCGGGCTTTTCGAGGAACAACAACTTGACGCGAAGGTGAAAGACATTCCGGACGCCGTCTTCAAGCCCATTTTGGGCGAAGGCGGCCTGTTCTACTCCTACAACTTTACCGTCGAGGAATCGACGCCGCTGAATATCAATGTTGCCGTCGATCCGGAAATGCTCGGCAAAGTATTTGAGAAACTCGTCACCGGGCGGCACGAAAAGGGATCGTACTACACGCCACGAACGATTGTCTCGTTTATGTGCAAAGAGGCTCTCAAAGGTTATCTCGGCGGTTACGAACCGTTGATTGACCACCACGATGCGTCAAATATCTTGGTGCCCGAAGCCAGGCAACTCCTGCAGAAGCTGTCCGAGATTAGGGTCGTCGATCCAGCTTGCGGGTCGGGCGCTTACTTGCTTGGAATGTTGCAGGAAATGCACACCCTGTATCAATTACTCGACACGCGAGCGCAAGAAGCCACACCCAGAGACGACTACGACCGTAAACTTTCGATAATCGAAAACAACCTTTATGGCGTCGATATTGACGATTTCGCGACGAACATCGCACGACTGCGACTCTGGCTCTCTCTGGCCGTAGATCACAAAGGCAAGACGCCGGAACCGCTACCGAATCTCGACCTCAAGATCGAGACTGAAGATAGTCTCGCCGGTCCCAATCCGCAGGCCGATCCCCAGGGAGACCTGTTTCAGCAGCAAGAGGTGCTGGCATTCGCGAAACTGAAGGCCTCTTACGGCAAACACCCAACCAAGGCAAAGAAGAAGGCGCTTGCCGACGAGATTCGAAAGAAGAAAGCCGAAATCGCCAAATGGAAACGCGCCCATCAGACGGTGACGGGTTTCGACTGGGGAGTGGAATTTGCCGAGGTATTCGTGCCGAAAGATGCGGAGGCAACCATCGACGGCGAAATCGCTCTTGGCGACAAGCTGGCAGCAGAAGCCCAACCCGGCGGCTTTGACATTGTTCTGGCTAATCCGCCATATGGTATCAAGTGCCCTGACGCGCTACGAATTGACTTCTTCCCAAGAGCCAAGGACAAGCAAGGCAAGCTGGACGAACAGCAGAGTAAGGACAGCTACGGTCTCTTTATGGCGCGAGCGTTGCAATTGTTGCGCCCTGGCGGCCATTTCACATATATCGTGTCTGACACTTGGCGTACAATCCGCTCGCATCGTCCTTTACGCAAGCTGCTACTGGAGAAGACCCGTGTTCTGCATCTGATCGACCTGCCGGCATGGATATTCGATGCCACGGTCACTACATGCATCATCACCGCCAAGAAACAACCGACTTACGACAAGAGCACATTGATCGCCGCCGACTTGCGCAATCTGCCGAGCGATCATTGGCCGACTCTGGAAGCAAACTTGCGTGCCATCTCCGGCCACGGTGTCGATGTGCAGACCACCGAATATGCGAGGTATACTTACTCGCAGAAGCTGATCAGCAGCCATGACAATCTGTCGTTCTTCATCGGTTCGCCGCAATTGTATGGGCTCATGAGCGACAAGCGTTTCGCGAAGTTGGGTGATATCGCGGACGTGAAAGTCGGACTACAGACAGGAGACAACAAATACTATCTGCGTAAACGAGCTGAAGCACGCGGCAGCTATGAGATCATAGATGATGCAAAGCTTCTGACCACAGCGGAAATCGCGATTCTATCTGAGGATGAGAAAATGAACGGCGTTGATCCCAAGAAATACGGTGGACGACATTTCGTGCCGTACGATAAGGGCGGCGAAAGCGACGCCGATGAGGGTTGGCTGCCAAACTATTACGTCCCGACGCAGTATTTCATAGATTGGTCAAGGAAGGCGGTAAAGCGCCTGCGGAATGCAACTTCAGCCGATATTAAGCGATCTCAAGATCGCGAAGATGAAATCGAAAACGGGGACGAAAGCGGAATTGCATCTCGTTTCCAGAATTCCGAATACTACTTTCGAGAAGGGACAACGTTCTCTCGTACCGGATACTATGCTCCGACTTACAGGTTCAATTCGTCCAGCGTTTTTGACACTGAGGGCTCGCAGTTGTTCTGCGATTCCATTGCAGCAAAGATACTGCTGGCCGCATTAGCCTCAAGTCTGTCGAAATATATCTCCAAGGTTTACATTGATCACACAGTTCACTATCAGATAGAGGATTTGAAGGAAATTCCGATTCCAGCGTCATTCACTGAGACCGATACCTTGGCTGAGCTTGTGGATAGAATCATTGAAGGCCAGAAAGCAGATCGCGCCTATAAGTATTCCATTGCCGAGCAGCCTCTCATCGACGCTCAGATTGCATCGCAGTACGGCTTGGGTGGCGCAGACTTGCGCGAAATCGAACTTTGGTACTGCCGTCGCTATCCAAAACTGGCCCAGGCACAGGGATTCATTAACGAAGTGAAACAGAAGTATGCCGACCATCTCGCCCGATGTGAGCGGATTATGTCCCAACCGCCGGAATACTGGAAGTCTAATCCGATTTTGACCCTGATCGCGCAGGGCGAGGGGCCGAAACTGGAATTCAAGGAGACGCTGGAACATGACGTCCGAACCGGCCAGAAGAATCAAGAAGTCATCAAGTCCACGCTGAAGACTATTGCGGCATTCCTGAACACCGACGGTGGCACGCTGCTGATCGGCGTCACTGACGGTGGCGAAATCAAAGGGCTTGAGCGTGATTTCAAGCTCTGCAACAAACACGACCAGGACGGATTTGAGCAGAAGCTGCGAAATCTAATCGATAGCCGATTCGAGCCAAAGCCGCATGGCAAGATCGAAACGCACTTCGATCAGTTGCCGGAAGGCATAGTCTGTCGTGTAGTCGTCCACCCAACCAACAACATCATTCACTTTGATGGGGACATCTATATCCGCGACGGCAACACCACTCGCAAGCTTGATGGCCCGGCGAGGACGAAGTGGATCGCTGAGAGAACGAAGCGAACTAACGGCGGCGGAGCCAACAGGTCGTAGGGTGAAAGGGATGCATAATGAATAGACCCGATTTCTCCAACTACGTAGCACACTTCACGAAGAATGCTGATCCTTTTGCTCGGGCCGACAACCCGGAAGATGACGCTGTCAGATCAATTGTCGGAACAGCCTACGAGCGCCTGGTAAACATATTGCGGATCCAAAAAGTGGTTGCTACGCCCATGCCTTGGACCAACAGGAAAGCAGTCGCATTCACTGAGTGTCCGTTTTGGTCACTCTTGGATCACGCGAAAAGGTATTCACCGTATGGGGTGGGGTTCACGAAGCCACATCTATTTGCAGCTGATGGCGGACCTGCAATTTATCTGAGGCCGGACTTGTTCGACAAGCAAATGGAGTTTTGTCATAAAGACCATCCGGATTGGATTGGGTTTCACAGCCACATCTATAGCTTCATCACTCCCTTTGCTCCAGGGTATTCCCCGCCAGGCTATCTGGAATCTCAACGCACTGGTGAGGTCGATTTCAGCCACGAACGAGAGTGGCGTGTGCCACATGATTTCACTTTCCGATTGGATCAAGTGCAGTTTGTGATCGTGAAGAGCTACGAGGATGTGGCAAAATTTCCTCAGGAGTTGAAAGATAGTATAGGAAGAGGGAAATTTATCATACTCGACGTGTATCGACAAATAGAAGACCTCTGGCCGACACATCGAGTCGAGTTTGAGGATACGCCAACTTAACGATCGGGGATGGAGCCTATGGCAATCTGGTTAATCCGTGCCGGTTCGCACGGTGAATATGAACAGAAATTCTTGCAGGAGAGTCGCGTTTATGTGACTTGGGACAACTTGTCGGAGGATATTTCCAAGCTCACTGGCCGCGACGAGCTTCTCGCGACGATATCTCGCCTCTACGCTGGCGCAAAGCCCAAGACTCTGCAAAACTGGGTAAGCCAGGTTTGGCCATTCGCCAACGAAATCAACAAGGGTGACCTTGTAGTACTACCCTTGAAAACACAGCCCGCCATCTGCATCGCTGAAGTGACCGGCGACTACAACTTCGAGCCAGCCGGACCAAGCCCATTTTACCATTGGCGAAAAGTGAAGTGGATTGCGGAGGCGATTCCACGCACTCACTTCGGCCAAGATCTGCTCTATACCTTCGGCGCGTTCATGACAATCTGCCGCATAAAGCGCAATAATGCAGAAGAGCGCATTATGGCTATGAGGAAGAATGGCTGGAAGCCGGAGAAACTCACCGGAGCGCTGACTGCCCCGGCTTCCGCTGATGAGGCGAGTGCGGAAGAACGCAATCTCGAAGAACTCGCCCACGACCAAATCGCCCGTGCAATTTCATCGCGATTCAAGGGGCATGACTTGACACGCCTTGTCGAGGCAATTCTCAAAGCACAGGGCTACACAACCTATCTCAGCCCGGAAGGCCCCGATGGCGGAGTGGATATTCTTGCTGGTGCCGGTGCGTTGGGGTTTGGCGCTCCCCGATTATGCGTCGAAGTCAAGTCAGAAGATTCCGCGATTGACCGGCCTTCGGTCGATAAATTGCTGGGCGCCGTAACCAAGTTTGGGGCTCAGGAAGGACTATTCGTGGCCTGGGGAGGATTCAAAGGCAACGTGCAAAAGGAGCTTGCGGCGAGCTTTTTCCGAGTGCGGCTCTGGTCTCAGAAGGACCTGCTGGAACAGCTTTTCGCCTACTATGATCAACTAGACGAAGACCTCAAAGCCGAGTTGCCCCTAAAACGCATCTGGATGGTAGCGGCGCAGGAAGAGGACTGAAATCCACAAAATCGCGATGCAACTGCTCACATTGACGCGAGGCCAGATCACCGCCGGAGGAATTGCCCAATTTCGGTACCCTGTTCGCCATGTTGAAGAAGGCACTGCAACAACTCTTGGGCAGAATGCCCAAGTCAAGTCATTATGATCATTTGGTATCGAATTTCGCATTTGCCGAATTTCCAAGGAGACGACAATGGATGACGGTCTCTACACAAATCGCAGTAGCAGAAGTGACTTCGTACAAAACGCCATTCTGGGCTCTGCCGAGGATGATTCCGACATTCTAATTGCTTCGGCGTTCTTCACCGACCATTCAGTGATTGAGCAGCTTCTTGAGCGAAAGTGCACCGTTCGTCTCATTGTCAGATTGGGATTTCCCACGAGCCCAAAAGCGCTAAGACATATCTTCGATAGGCCAGGCGTTCAGATCCGCTACTTCACGGACCATTCATTTCACGCAAAACTGTTCATTTTGGGTGATTGCACAGCTTTGATTGGTTCGGCGAATCTCACGAGATCGGGGGTCCTGACCAACCAAGAAATCATGGTTTCGATTCCTACCGATGACCAGCGATTTGAAGAGCTGTGCATACTGTTCAACGAATACTGGAGTGATGCCAAAGTCCTCACGGACGAGGATCTGAAGGAGTATGAGAAACTTGCTGCAGCATTCCCAGATCTCGACTCAAGAATCGGCAAGTTTGACGAGTCCGTTCTCAAGCGGCTGGGCAGGATAATGTGTAGTAACATTCAGCGCGACCCTAAGAAGCCTAGGGCAGAAGAACTATTCTATGACCGCTATTCCAAGAGCTACCAAGAGAGCATAGCTGCATTCAATGTTGTCCGAATGGTGTATGAATCACTTGGGAGCCGAAAAGTCTCGGAGGACTCCATTCCGTTAAGAATTGAGATTGACTCGTTTATCAGCTTCGTCAGAGAACGGCATGCGCAAGGAGAAACTTGGCGGGCGACTCCGATTCAAACCGGCGAACCACAGAGAATGGCCATTCGCAGGCACATCACTGAATGGCTTGACACGGACTGGCCCCATTTCGAGGATACCATTGTCCGAAGAAACTACCCGAACCTCACGAATACATTTGAGTCACGAGAGCGAGTGTTGACGTCCGATGATGAAAGTCTTCTTACCGCTTTGTCAGTAATACACTCCTTCTCGGAGCGTCTGAGATTCTTTGAAGGAGGGCTAGCGACCCTCAAGCAGGAGTTTCTTCGCAGAAATGACAGAGAGAAGATT
This sequence comes from uncultured bacterium, assembly GCA_903903945.1. GTDB lineage: Bacteria > Zixibacteria > MSB-5A5 > CAIYYT01 > CAIYYT01 > CAIYYT01. The sequence continues at coordinate 18,248 of CAIVAP010000003.1, forward strand.
CGAAGAAGTCTGGCGTATTTGATCTTCGGAAAGGATGAGGTTGTCCGACGAATGGCGAATCTGATATTCAATCCCGACTACAAATTGGACCAATTCGGCCGAGCCAATGTTCAGGAACTCATTGGTTGGGTAAGTCGCGAAGGGTTGCCCGTTATCAACGGCAGAACCACAAAGGTACTGGGCTACTTTGGTTTCAGAGTCACCCAAATCTGAGGGGCTTCCTAGATGCTAACCATTGTCTTATGTTTGCGACCTAACGGACAACGACTTGTGGGACTTGGAGCATGACAAGTGTCGTAGGTCAATACCGCCTCGGTTTTGACTTTCTTCTTGAGGTGCCCAATGGATAACGATAGTCGCTCTGCACGCAGTGCGTGGGATTCATTCTGTATCGTATTCGGTCAAGCTAACGAGATAATTCGCGATCTTCTCGGTAATAAGCCGATGGGGTTATGGCTCGACAAGACTATTCATGGCATGATCTGGCATGAAGGCGTTTGTGTTGTCCGCTGGATAATTGACAACCGTGACCTGGTGATAAGATTGAATGCGGTTGAAACCGTTGAAGAGTATCAAAAACTGAGAGTGGAGATCGAACGGTCTGTCGAGGATCTAACCCGGTATTGATGCTCTGATGAAACCTCTGGCGCAAGATCAAATTGTTGACGCCAACAGTCTCTATTCCCTTTGCCCTGGCTGGCAGCTATCGATCGAAGCATTGGACGAACTCTCGGCCAGATTGCCATGATTTGACATTGATGCGCTGAGGGTAGTAATACACCTCATTTCCATTGGTCGGGATAAATTTGCTGTAGGGGTGTGTCTTTTGCGTTTGGGTTTCGTTTCTAATTGTGCAATTCTTCCCGTTTCTTCTTCTCTTTCTTTCTTTTCTATATAGAAAACTATATATATATAATACTTCTTTCTGTCAACGTTG
>CAIVAP010000004.1 GCA_903903945.1 uncultured bacterium
CGGGAGCTAATCGAAAATGGGAGTCTAACCGACGAACGTGCTGTTGACCTCGCCATCGGAATCTGTGAGGGGCTCAGTAAAGCTCATCAGACAGGGGTTGTCCATCGGGACATCAAGCCTGGCAACATTTTGCTCGATGCCGACGGCCGTCCGAAGGTCGTCGATTTCGGCTTAGCGAGCATAGAGGGATATGATCGCCTGACACGAACCGGTTCGATTGTCGGAACCGTACATTACATGTCCCCGGAGCAGGTGCGAGGCGAGGTAACAGACCACCGCACAGATATCTTCTCCTTTGGCACTGTGTTTTACGAGATGCTTACGGGAAAGCTGCCTTTTCCGGGAGAGATGCACGCGGCGGTAATGTATTCCATCGTCAACGCGGAACCCACACCGCTTAGCGCACGCCGGGATGATATTCGCGAGCCCCTGGACTCAGTCATTGCCAAAGCCTTGCAGAAGGATCCCGATTCACGATATCAGAGTTTTCGGGAACTGATTGAAGACCTACAGGGCGACTCAGTCACGACGATCTCAGCAGGGATCAAGAGGAAAGCTGTAGTTGTCTTCCCGTTCGAGAGATTTGGTACTGTCATTTCGCACTATGCAGTGATTGAGAGAATCGGCGAAGGAAGTACGGGTGAGGTTTACGTTGCCGAGGACACTGAACTCCAACGTCGTGTAGCTCTCAAGTTCTTGCCACCGCATCTCTCGGTCGACGCTAACTTTCGCGCCCGCTTTAAGCGTGAAGCACAGGCCTTGGCCAGGTTGACTCACCCCAACATTGTGTCGATCTATGAGGTGAGTGAATTTCAAGGTCGCCCCTTTTATGCGATGGAGTATGTTCAGGGCCAACTCCTGAAAAACCTCATGAGAGACAGAAAACTCCCCGTAGAACAGATCATCGACATTGCCATTCAGATTTGCGAAGGCCTCAGTAAAGCTCATCAAGCAGGAGTTGTCCATCGCGACATCAAACCGGCAAACATCCTGGTCGACGTTGATGGCCGAGCCAAAATAAGCGGTTTCGAGTTGGCCATCGTGCAGGGCGGCGAACCTCCTTCAAATGTCGACTCAAGTTCTGGTATGAACAGTTATATGTCCCCCGAACAAGCACGGGGCGAAGAAGTCGACTATCGCTCCGATATCTTCTCGTTTGGAGCCGTGCTTTACGAGATGCTCACTGGATCTAGACCTTTTAGGGAAGAGACGAACGCGGAGACGCTTCCTGCCAATTTTCACGAACAACCCGTACCCTTGGAAACTCTTCGCTCAGAGCTGCCTCGGAAACTAAATGGTATCGTGCTTAAGGCTCTGGCAAAGAACCCTGCTGAGAGGTTTCAGAGCATGAAAGATATGATATGCGAACTCAAGCAAGTGCAAACTGGACTCGGTGCAAAGGAGTAGATCAGGACACCCGCGTCTTTGACCTGATTTAGATCATAAACATGCAACCTGACGACAACAAGACACGAGCAATGACGGTGCTCACCAAAGGTACGGTCATCAATCATTACCGGATTGTGGAGAAAATCGGAGCCGGCGGCATGGGGGAGGTGTATCTGGCGGAGGATGAGCAGTTGTTCCGGCAGGTGGCTCTGAAGTTCTTGGGGACGCATTTGGCGGCCAGCGCCGACTGCCGAGAGCGATTCCAACATGAAGCGCAAGCCGCTGCCAAGCTGAACCATCCGAACATCGTCACGATTTACGAAGTCGGCGAGCATCAGGGTCGTCCCTATATCGCCATGGAGTATATCCGAGGTCAGTCGCTGAAAGAGATTCTGGTTCGTGGACCGCTACCCCCGGAACGTACCATCGAGATTGTGTGCCAGATCTGTCATGGACTGACTACGGCACATGAAGGGGGCATTATCCATCGCGACATCAAGCCGGCAAATATCATAATTGACGATTCCGGCAGAGTCAGACTGCTCGATTTTGGACTGGCCAAAGCGCAGGACTCCGAATTGCCCAGCCAGACGGAAACAACGGCCGGCACAATCAGCTACATGGCCCCCGAACAATTAACAGGGGGTTCGATCACTCCAGCCTCGGATATCTTCTCCCTTGGCGTCGTTCTCTATCAGATGTTGACAGGCAAGTTGCCGTTCACCGGAGAATATGAGGCAACGATCATTTACGCAATCGTCAACATCGAACCGGAGCCGTTATCGAAGCACCTCGGAGAGGCGCCGCCTCGGCTACAGGGGATCATCGATCGTGCCTTAAAAAAGGATCGGCTCGAACGCTACCAGCAAATGGCGGAACTCCTTGCCGATCTAAAGCAGGCTGCGGTAAAGACCGGTTTACTTGGCGCTGAGCCCCGTCCTGAGGCGACGCGAGAAGCTTCGGTGGCCGTTCTCCCGTTCGTTGACATGAGTCCGGAGAAGGACCAGGAGTACTTCTGCGATGGCATTGCCGAGGAACTTATTAACGCACTGACCCGCGCAGGTGGACTGCGTGTTGCGGCACGCACCTCGGCGTTTCAGTACAAAGGGCAAAGTCAGGATATTCGCCAGATCGGCAAGATGCTGAATGTCGACCATATTCTGGAAGGAAGCGTGCGCAAAGCCGGCAATCGAATTCGCATCACAGCAGAATTGGTGAACGTGGCCGATGGTTATCATCTATGGGCCGAAAGCTTCGACCGAGACATAGAGGATGTCTTCGCGATTCAGGATGAAATCTCGCAAGCGATTTCCGGCAGCTTAAAGGTGCGGTTGGCCGGCGATAAGCGCAAGCCGTTGGTCGCTAAGCCGACCGAAATTTTGGAGGCTTACAATCTCTATCTCAAGGGGCGCTATTTCTGGAACAAGCGCTATCAGGGGGGATTGCAGAAGGGGATGGAGTTCTTCAAGCAGGTGATCGACCTCGATCCGGGTTATGCGCGGGCGTACGCCGGTCTATCCGATTCCTACAATATCCTCGCCTTCTACAATCTTCTGCCACCGCTTGAGGCTTGCCCCAAGGCGAAAGCGGCGGCAATGAAGGCGCTCGAGATTGACCCTGACTTAGCCGAAGCACACACGTCTCTGGGCTGGGTGCACAACTTCTATGATCGCGACTGGGTTTCGGCGGAGAAAGAGTTCAAGCGGTCACTCGAACTGAATCCCAACTACGCTATCACTTGTCACTACTATGGCCTATTCCTTGTTGCGATGAAGCGCTTTGATGAGGGAATCGCAATGATGAAGAAGGCGCGCGACCTGGATCCTTTGTCATTGATCATAAGTGCCTCACTCGGTGGTACGCTCTACTTTGCACGCAGGTTCGATGAAGCAATAATACCGCTTCTGCAGGCCATTGAGATCGATCCCGACTTTGCTCTTGCGCACGCCTGGATTGCCGGTTCCTACGTCGAGAAAGGTCTGTTGGAACAGGCAACAGCTGAGTGCCGCAAGGCGGAGTCTCTAGCGCGGGGAGGAACCTACGCGACCTCGTGGCTGGGATTCAGCCTGGGCGTTTCGGAACAAAGAGCTGAGGCTCGCGAAATTGCGCAGCGGTTGATCAATCAGTCTAAGAAGCAGTATGTCTCATCCTATCACATTGCGCTGGTCTTTGCCGGTCTTGGGGATGGCGCAACCACTATGCACTGGTTGGAGAAGGCATTCGAAGAACGTGACAACTGGTTAGTGTGGCTTGGAGTTCATCCGGCATTTGATTCAGTGCGCAACCTTCCCGAATTCGGGGAGTTGCTGAGGCGAGTGGGATTGTAAGGGATACCCCGATCAACACCTCACCCGAAAGGATTGACAATGAACCACGATCTTGAAGAGGCTGGGGGAAACGGCGACGACGTGAAGGCTGTAACTTCCAAACGTCTGTCAGGACGGGCAGCAGGTTTGGTTGTGATTGCCCTGCTCGCAGTCTTCTGTTTCATAATGTTTACAGGCAAGAAGAGTACTCCTTCCCAAATGGAATTGCGGCAGATCGTGATGCAGAACCAGCAATTCAACGTCAATCGATTTATGCTGGACAAGCTGCAGAAGAATCGCATCCTCATGCTCGCGGACGAATATCACGGCAACTATATGTATCTTCAGCGGCTTGTCGGATTCCTCAACTACTGGGTCGACACTCTGCGCGCTGTCGGAGCGCACAATTCAGGGCTTTGTCACAAGCTATTTCTCGTGTTGGAACCCGATTCGGTCGAATTCCAACAAGATATTGGACTGGCGGAGAATGGACTTGAAGGTGGCTCTATCAGGTACCGGGCGTCACAGTATACGGTTGAGACAATGGAATACATGCACGATCTCATTACGCTGATGCAGAAGATAGACTCTGTGAACGCAGCGGAAGGCGAGCATCGGATTCAGTTTGAAGTGTTTTGCCCGGAATCGTCAATCGTTGACCTGACTAACTGGACAGTCGAAAAGGTAGATGATTACTTCATCAACCGTCGCGACCAGTATTCATCAAGGAAGGTTATTGGCCTGCTTGAGCATCATCCTGACGCGAAAGCGCTCGTGTTCTATGGCTCAGCCCATTTCTTCCGCGAGCGAACACTCAAGACAGCCGACAAGATGTCTGGATATGGCTACTACTTGGCACACTACCTCGCCGAACGATTCGGCAAAGATGGCGGAGTCTACTCTCTGGATCAACGACCTCACACCCTGTTGCCATCGGCGGCCGATTTCCTGAGTGGCTCGGATTCGACTTTTGCAATCAGCTATGATCTTCTCCCGCGAGAGAATACGGTCCTAATCAGTCGATCCGGGGCAATGGACGGAGTCATCGTGGACCACGGCAGGTGGATTGATGGAACTCCTATCGCGAGCGTATGGTCGAAGGGGATCGCTTTCCGATCCATCGAACACCTGGGGGACATCATCGATACGGCGAACAATTCCAATAGTCTGGATTGGTTCGCCGTTCTCAGCGGCTACACAGTGGTCTCAGGGCAGCCTATATCTTATCCGCATCGTGGTGACTCGCTGGGTTACCAGAAGATAATCCACCAGTTGTCGTATTGGTGCGATACCGTACATCTCGATGTTGTCCGAGACATCGAAAGCATGGCTATCGTAAACCGACTGATCGATCAGATTCCCCCATCGAGTTCACACAAATACCATTGGCTGGAAGGCCTGGTTGGGAGAGTGGCGAGGATCAGTACTCCTATTGACAAGAGCTCTACTCTCTCTGAACGCGTGCAAGCCTTGAAACAATACGTATCTGCCAATAGACGGCAAATCGTGATAGACAATCTGATTCCCTTGCTCTGGGTCGGCACGGGCGACGAAAAGACGGAAGCAATCGAAGTCCTGAAGCGCGAGACGGGCGAAGACTTCACGACTGCCAAAGAGTGGACTGTCTGGTGGCGGAATAATCGTCCCCTATCCCCTTCGATGGAATCGGCGTTACCTTGATAAGGTCAGTCGACTATGTTGCATCCCAATTTGAGAGAAGAGATGTGAAATGACTCGACTGCGCAAGATCACCATTCGTGGCCTCATTGCTGTTGTTTTGCTGCATCTGCTGCTGCTCATCCCCGCTTCCCAACCACCTAAGGTCACTGCCGGTGAAAGAGAACCATTTGCCTGGTCGCAAGATGAGTATTGGTCAACACTGGAAACAAGATTCAAGCAGGCGCGCCAGATTGGGTGTCCGCAATTGGCAAGTCGCATTGACACAAACCTGTCGCAACTAAAGCAAGTGATTGACTCGGTGGCAACAGACTCGCTTGCCCCCGATGCTATGGTTTTTTCGCAAATAGAGACCGGCATGTTTGAACTCGGAGTGCTGATGGGCGCCTGCCCGGACAGACTGACCGACTATGTGGCTTTGCATGACCGGGTGCGTGAGTTTGTCAAGCGACAATCCCGGCACTGGGACATGAACTCGGTCGCAGTGCGCAGTCGGATGTATCGTCTCCTCTATGGTGGTCGTGCGGCTATCGAGGAGGTTATGATGCAGGCGCCGAAAGCTTCCGTGCCGTCGCTGACCCTTGCGCACGATGAACAATCCCAGACACCGTCGGCGCAGATTCTCGGAGTGACGATTCACTCCGGTGACATACTCGTTTCGCGCGGTGGCGCGCCGACTTCGGCCTTGATCGCCCGTGGCAATGACTACCCGGGCAACTTCTCGCATGTGGCACTCGTTCATGTGGACGCGAACAGCGGCAAGGTGTCAATCATTGAATCGCACATCGAGAAGGGGGTAGCTGTTGCTGACATCAACCAGTACCTCAAAGACACGAAATTGCGAGTAATGGTTTTGCGACTGCGCTCCGACCTGCCCGCGCTGATTGTTGATCCGCAGTTGCCGCACAAGGTGGCCGCTGCCGCGCTGTCGAAAGCGATTCGCGATCATGTCGCCTATGATTTCAGTATGGACTACCAGGATACTACCAAACTCTTCTGCTCGGAAGTGGCTTCCGCCCCTTATACGCAGTTTGGCGTCAAGCTGTGGATGGGGCTGTCGCATATCTCCGGGTTTGGTGTCAAATCGTGGCTGTCAGCATTTGGAGCACGGCATTTTGAGACTCAGGAACCGTCCGATCTGGAGTATGATCCGCAGCTTGTGGTAGTTGCCGAATGGCGCTACCCAGAGACGCTGTTTGGGGATCGAGTGGATAATGCGATTATCGACGTGCTACTGGAAAGGGCTGACAGTGGCATGACGCTGAATTACACCTGGTACCTGCTGCCGGTTGCAAGGGTAATGAAGGGCTACAGTATGGCGTTGAATGCTATCAACAAAATCGGTCCGATACCTGAAGGGATGGATGCGACGGCGGCATTGCGGAATGATTGGTTCTCCAAACTACATGTTCGACTAAAAGAGCGCGTGTTGGTTCTGGTTGACCAGTTCCGTCAGGAGAACGGCTATATGCCACCGTATTGGGAATTGGTGAAACTGGCGAGGCGGGCAGAAAGCGAAGGAGCGTCAGCAAATTGATCGCGCCGGGAGGAATCTCTTTCTGCCGGATCGGTGGGCTAGCAATGTCGTCAGGAAGGGAGAGGTTGTCCCATAAGCTGGATTTCGTGAAACGCGCGAGGAGTAAGTTGATTTTCCCCCTTAGCAAAGGGGGACCAAGGGGGTTGTAAGCGCCTATCCATCAAGAAGAAAGACAACCCCCTATATCCCCCTTTGATAAGAGGGAATAACCTGTCCTCGTTCTGATGTCCCTGCGGCCCAACTTATGGGACAACCTCGGGATTCCTGACGACGTCTGAAGAAACCGTCAGCAAATTCAGGCAAGTTTCGGACTACTCGGACTCGTCTTTTCCAGCGCTGATTTCATACCGCGCCATCTTTTCTTTCAACCCCTTGCGCGTCAAACCAAGAACAGTGGAGCTTCTGAGGATATTGCCGTTGTTCTCTTTCAGCGTTGCATTGATTAGTTCGCGTTCGATTTCCTCGACGATATCGCGCAGCTTGCCGGTTTTGTTGCGGAAAGCAGGTTGCTCAACCGCAGCAGCGCCGATGATTTCCGGGGATAGATCGTTGATATCGATCTGACCATCATTATGGCTGACTACGGCCGCACGTTCGACTTCGTTCTCCAACTGCCGGATATTGCCGGGCCAAGAATAGCGACCGAGAGCTTCCAGTGCTCGCGCTGTGATCGAGAGATTTTCGTCACCCAATTTTATGCGCAGTTTCGCGAGAAAATGGTGCACTAAGAGTGGGATGTCATCACGTCGCTGCGACAGCGGCGGTAGTTCGATCGTGAAGGTATTCAGGCGATAAAACAAATCCTCGCGAAAAGTGCCCTTCTTGATTTCCTCTTTCAAGTCGCGATTGGTCGCCGAAATAACGCGCACGTCGACATACTCTGTCTTGGCCGATCCGACGGGTCTGATCTCCCCGGTCTCAATAACGCGCAGTATTGCCACTTGTGTCGAACTCGGCGCTTCGCCGATTTCATCGAGGAAGATCGAACCGCCGTCGGCTTCCCGGAAGAGTCCGGGTTTGTCTTTGTCGGCGCCGGTGAATGCGCCTTTGACATAGCCGAACAGTTCGGCTTCAAGAAGCGATTCGGTCTTGATGCCGCAGTTTTTGACGACGAACGGCTTGCGGCGCCGATCGCTGTTGTAATGAATAGCACGCGCCATCACTTCCTTGCCGGTACCGGTGGCGCCGGTGATCAGCAAAGGCGAATTGTTGGCAGCCACCTTGGAAGCCAGAGTCAGCACACGTTTAAGTGCCTGCGACTTGCCGATGATGTTTTCAAAGGCGAAGGTGATATCGAGTTCCGCCTTGAGGCGGACATTTTCCTCATGCAGTTTCCGCTGCGAGAGTTCGAGCAGCTCGTTCTTGCGAGCCAGTTCACTCATCAACAAAACGTTGCGGAGGATATGCGCCGACTGCGAGACAATGATTCCAGCCAGACGGCACTGGTCATCGCTAAACGGTCCATGGTTGGCGTCGCGCACCAGACTGGTCAGGCCAATCGTTTCACCGCGCACTACCATAGGACAACAGAAAATTGACTTAAACCGGCCGTTTTCGGATGACAGTCCCCGGAAACGGTCGTCGTTGTCGAGATCGTCGACCTTGAGGATACGATTGTTCTTGAGCACCCAGCCCGCAATCATGCTGCCGACTTTGTAGGGGATCTCTTCCGGAGTAGTTTGGCTGCCGCGTATGACGGTGGTCATGGTGTCATTCTCTTGCGGCTTCAACAAGTTGATGACTCCCTGACCGGCGCCGGTAAGAGCAATCAGCTCATCGATGATGATAGACATGATGTGATTGGTCTCTCGCGCACGGCAGACACGGTCGACCACGCGGTTGATACTCTTGAGCTCTTCGAGAGCTGCTTGCAAGCGCTGCAGACTTTGTTCTTCAGACATAGTCACCCAAATAGAATGGCACCAAGTTTATCATCTCGAATATGCAAATGTCCAGATTGCCAGTCAAGATCAATCGCAACTGGCGCCCAGCTATCCACCAGGTACTGCCAATGGCTATTCGATAGCCAGGCGATATCGTTTTCGGGTCGGTCATGGATAGAGGCATTCTTGTTGCCCGACAACGGACTACGATGTTTCGACAGAGTTTGGCATCAGGTTTGCAATTGTGCCTTGCGTTCGCAGATCGACTTAACAAGGTGGTCGATTACGAATGGCAGTAAGAATTAAACCTTAAACCCTGAGGAGAGGTGTAACATGAGAGGAATCAAACTGCTAACGATCGTTCTGGCTCTGCTGGGCCTGCTGGTGGCGGGGTGCGAGAAGTCTATCGACCCGGGTACCAAAACAACCGTCGAAACACCGGATGACGAAATGGCCAATCTCTTGTCGGCGCCCCTGCCGGATGCGAGAGGATTGGCGCCATCGCCACTGGTGACCGCGCAAATTGGCCAAGACGCCGTCCAGTTTTGGCCGTATACGGGGACGAATTTCACCGGCGAACCGCAAGACCCGATCAATCTGATTTTCTTCGGTCAGGCTGACCCGCGCGACATTCGCGCTGCGCTTTTGTCTTTGAGCGGCGACCGCACAGCTTTGGGATTTCCAGCAGAAGCACCATTCAACTCCACCTGGGATGATGCTATCGGCGATATGCAGACCGCGTATGGCGCCACTAATGGCGCCAGCCTCGAACAGTTTACGGCGCTATCAGCCACCCCTGCGGGCGGAAATCGCCCCGACAGGTTCTGTGCGTCCCGGGGTTGGAGTGGCAGCGCGATTCAATTGGCGTGCGGCCCGTATGAAGGAATGCGTTTCCATCTGAGGCTATTCAAAGTTGGCAGTTGGACTCTGGGCAATGCGCATCTTGATGTCTTGATACCGGGTACGACCGATCATCAGGTCGTAAGCTGGGAAGTTGCGGAACAGTTTGTGATTGCCGACTTTATGCGTAGCGGTCTACTTGATCCGACCATGCCGATGATTCCCACCGGCCAGATCAATGCCTCGCCATTTAGAACCATCCCCGCGATCATCTACAACGGCATGTTGGTTGAATTGCGGGGGCTTATCGGCGGACCGCTTGGCAACGTCACTGAAGATGTGCCGATCGGCACTGACGGCCACGCGATGATTCTTAATCTGGCGAATAAGGTCCCGCGTGTGGTTGAAGTGCGGACGCAGGATTTTGTGATCAATTTCAATCAGGCAATTCCCAAGCCGTTCTGTTCTTCCGGTCCGGCCGACTATCTTTATGTAACCGGTCCGGTGCATCTGGTGCAAACGGCTAGGCTGAGTCGTTCAGGGAACTACGAGGTTACTTTCTCCGCTTCCGGCGAACTGTCGGCCACGCCGATCGATCCCACGACCGGCCAGCCAACCGGCGAAGTGTTGAAGGCGTCGGTGCGGGAGCGACACGACGGGATGCTGAATAGTCGTAGTTTCTCGGCATCAAGTTCCAAGTATCAGAAACTGGGCAAACCGGGGCAAGCCGGGAGTGGACGGAATTTCACATGTCTTATGGTGAACTCGAGCGGGATCAATGGATATACCAATTCGGTCTGGTGCGGTTCGGATTTTGAGAAGTTGGCGACCGACCAAGTCACAGGGGCGGATACTCCCGACGTGGCACCTCGTTATTAGAATGACTTAGACATGCGCCTCAGGATTGTGACCTTGGGCATTTGGGGAAAATGGAGGGCAAGTATGAAGCCGCTGCCACAAAGGCGCGGCTTCATTGCTTGTTAGACATGTTAGATTTGCATGGCTGTGGGGACCGTGGGTTACTGAACTTCTCTTTTCGCTACACTTGACAAACACCGAGAAGTAGCTGATATTTGCCTCCGTGAAAAACATCACCTGGCCGCGAGGCTACCGATGGCGCATCGAAAGAATTTCGCTTTCCTTCCCCCCAACAAAGCTAATCGCGAAATACTGCCTGATTGACAGCAGCTTGGATCAAGAGCATTAACTTTGAATTAAGAAACTGGCCAGAGGATAAAATAAGAATCATGCAAATCGGAAAAATCATCATCCACGAAGTCGGTCTCCGTGATGGCCTGCAGGTCGAAAAGACGGCGGTGCCCCTTGAGGAGAAAATTCTTTGGATCGATCAGCTGTTAGTGAGCGGCATCGACATCATCCAGCTTGGCTCTTTCGTAAATCCCGAAAAAGTGCCACAGATGGCTGATACTGACAAGCTATTCGCCCACTATACGGTTCCCGGCAAAGAGCAGAATGACGTCATCCTTTCTGGCTTGGTGCTAAACGAAAAGGGACTCGATCGCGGGATGGACTGCGGCGTAGAGATGTTTTGCATGGGTGTCTCCGCCAGCGAGACTCACAGCATGAAGAACACCGGCATGAGCACATCAGAAGCGTTAGGCCGAATTGTGCCGATGGCGAAGAAGGCTTTGGGTGAAGGCAAGCGAGTGCAGGTGTCGGTCCAGTCGGCGTTTGGCTGTGGCTTTGAAGGGCCGATAGCTACGGACAAAGTGCTGGGCATTGTGAAAGAGTATCTCTCGGCGGGCGTTAAGAACATCAGTCTCGCCGACACGGCCGGACATGCTCAACCGATTCAAGTGGAGGAGTTGTTTGGCGCTGTCCGCGATTTGGATTCATCGGTGGAGATGGCCTGCCACTTTCACAATACTTATGGCCTGGGGATGGCCAATTGTTACGCGGCGTTGAAAACAGGGGTTACCTATTTCGAATCGGCCTTCGGTGGCCTCGGTGGCTGTCCTTTCACCAAGATGCCATCCGGTAACGTGTCTACCGAGGATCTCGTACATTCGCTGCAACGTATGGGATTTCGGCGCGATATCCAGCTTGCCAGTCTGCTGGACGTATCACGCAAAGTGAGCGCGTTTTTTGGCCGCGATTTGCCGGGATTGGTTATGAAGGCGGGTTCGATTGTTGATTTCAAGAAAGAATGAGTGTAAGGATATAGTATGAAACTGTTGGAGAGCATTCGCATAATCGACTTGACCAATGTACTCTCTGGGCCATTCGCGACACTGCATCTGGCTCTGCTGGGAGCCGAAGTGATCAAGATCGAAGTGCCCGATGGCGGCGATCTGGCGCGGAAGCTGGGCAACGTGCCGAAGCTCAACAAGGAGCTGATGGGAACGAGTTTCCTCGCACAAAACGCCAACAAGAAGTCATTGACCCTTAACCTTAAGATGGACGAGGGCAAAGAGATATTTCGCAAACTGCTCAAGACCGCCGATGTCGTGGTGGAGAATTTCCGCCCCGGTGTCATGACTCGGCTCGGATTTGGATATGATGACATCTCCAAGATCAATCCACGCATCGTCTACTGTGCGATTTCCGGATTCGGTCAGACCGGTCCCGACGCGCACAAGCCAGCCTATGATCAGATCATCCAAGGGTTGTCGGGCGCGATGGATGTCAACGGCGACGAGCGACTTCATCCGCTACGCGCAGGATTCCCGGTTTGCGACACGGTTGGGGGTCTGAATGCGGCATTTGCCATTATGGCAGCCCTTTACTATCGCGAGAAAACCGGCGAAGGTCAGTTTATCGACATTGCCCTGCTTGACTCTATCATGCCGCTAATGGGATGGGTGGCAGCAAACCTGTTGATCGGCGGCAAGGACCCGATTCCTATGGGCAATGACAACTTCACCGCGGCTCCCTCGGGCGCATTCCGTACCAAGGATGGCAATATCAATATCGCGGCCAACCAGCAGAAGCAATGGGAAGACCTGACCGATGCCGTCGGTCTGCCGGAACTCAAGACCGATCCTCGCTTTCAGGAGCGGGACACCCGTAAGGCCAATCGTAGGGCACTGACCCCGATATTGGAGGAAAAACTGACGCAGAACACGACCGAGTATTGGGTCGATCTACTGAACGAAAAAGGAATCCCTTCCGGAGATATCGTCGGATTGGGAAAGGCGCTGACGAGCGAGCAGATCAAGCACCGGCAGACGATCGCGGACATCAACGAGCCCCAGATCGGCAATATCAAAATTTTCAATCTCTCCGCCAAATTCTCTAAGACGCCCGCGAGTATCGACGCACCTCCACCGCGTTTGTCGGCTCATACGGAGGAGATTCTCGGTCAACTTGGGTATTCCCAAGATGAACAGAAGGCGCTGAAAGAGAAGAAGGCGATCTGATCGAGTCTGAATAGGAAAACATTACGCAAGGAGTACATACAATGGGAATGACCTACGTTCAGAAAGTGATAGCCAGAGCTTGCGGCAAACCAGCGGTCGCGGTTGGCGACGTGGTGGAGCCGGAAGTCCATCTGGCAATGTCGCACGAAAATGGCGCTCTGGTGCTGAACCAGTTTAATGAGATATACAAGGGCACGGGCATAGAGGCCAAGATCTGGAATCCGGATCGGATCGCCATCATTCTTGACCACCGCGTTCCCGCCGAGAGCTCGAAAACGGCCACGAATCAGAAGAAGCTCCGGGACTTGGTCGCCAAGCAGAAAATCGGCAAATTCCATGACATCCGCGGCGACGAAGGTGGTATTTGTCACCAGATTTTACCTGAGTACGGTTATGTTCGTCCGGGCTATGTTGTGGTCGGCACTGACAGCCATACGACCAGCCATGGCGCCTTGGGCGCTTTTGCGTTCGGCATCGGCGCCACGGAGATGGCATCAGTTTGGACGCTGGGGCGGATACTCAATGTTGAAGTGCCCGGCACGATAAAGGTTGTTGTCAACGGCAAGTTCCCAGCCCATGTGGGGCCAAAGGATCTGATTCTGCATCTGATCGGCAAGCTGACCGCCGAGGGGGCTAATTTCCGAGTGTTGGAATTCCATGGCGACACGATTAGAACGATGTCCACTTCAGGACGTCTGGTGATCTGCAATATGTCGGTGGAAGCCGGCGCAACTTCGGGTATCGTGCCTGCAGATGAAGAGACACTTCGTTATCTGAAGACGGAAGCCGGAGTCACCGAGAAAATCGACGTCTTTGGCGCAGACCCGGACGCTGTCTACGAGCAGACAATCGAGATTGACGTATCCAAACTTGCGCCGCAGATTGCGTGCCCTCATACCGTTGACAATGTCAAAACGGTTGACCAAGTGGCCGGCATCAAGGTCGATCAGATCGTGATCGGCTCCTGCACTAACGGTCGTCTGGATGACCTCGAAACTGCCGCGCGGACACTCAAGGGGAAGAAAGTTGCGCGCGGAACAAGGATGTTAATCTTTCCGGCATCATGGCGCATCTATCGCGAGGCACTCAAGCGCGGTTATCTGGCCGATCTGGCCGAGGCAGGCGCCGTCGTCTGCAACCCCGGCTGCGGTCCCTGTCTGGGAGTGCATCAGGGTGCGTTGGGCGATCAGGAAGTGGCTCTGGCGACTACCAACCGTAATTTCAAAGGTAGAATGGGGAATCCGAATGCGGAAGTCTATCTCTGTTCACCCGATGTAGCGGCAGCCAGCGCGATAGTCGGTGTTATTGCTGATCCAAGAAACGGAGGTCGTTAAGATGGGAAAAGTCGTTCTCAAAGTTGGTGATGATGTTTCTACCGATATCATCTATCCGGGCAGATTCATGGCTACCGTCCTGCCGACGGAAACGCCGCAGTATGCTTTCGTCGACAATGCTGATTTCAACAAGAAGCTGAAGGCGAACGAAGTACCCAAAGGGAGTTTCATTATCGCGGGACAGAACTTCGGCTGCGGTTCGTCCCGAGAGCAGGCAGCATCGTGTCTCCATGGTTGGGGACTTACCATCGTGGCGAAGCACTTTGCCAGAATCTTCCTACAGAATTCCATCAACCTCGGCTTGCCGATGCTTATCTGTCCCACGATCGAGGCGGATGAGGGGGACGAGATGGAGGTCAAAGGCGAAACGATACGCAACGTAACCAAGGGCAAAGAATTTGCTATTCAGCCGCTCCCCAAAGCTCGTCAGGCGATCATTGACGCCGGCGGTTTGGTTCCGTATACCCGTGCGCTGCTGATCAAACAGGCGGGAAAATAGCCTCAAAGAAAGAATGGGGTCTGCCGACACAGGCCCCTATTTGAATATTGCCCGCATCGCGAATCATTTGCGAATTCCCTTGACAAGAAAGATGGGCAGGTATATATAGTGGCGATCGCGGGGTGGAGCAGTCCGGTAGCTCGTCGGGCTCATAACCCGAAGGTCGCAGGTTCAAATCCTGCCCCCGCTACCAGAGTTAAGCCCTTGAAGAGCAACACCTTCAGGGGCTTTATTATAGACTGTTGAGTCTTGGTTGGCGGGTTCTTCTAACAATCTTCTAACAGAATTGCCGAAAACTGTTTGATCTAACCTCCGCGCCGCCTCTTTGTGCGTGCCTGGGAAGAGATGTCCGTACCGATCCAGCGTCGTCTTGGCCGAACTATGGCCCAGCTGCGACTGCACGAACTTGATATCCTCTCCCTGCGCGATCAGAAGCGATGCGTAGGTATGCCTCAGGTCATGGAAGCGTATTCGTCGTATCCCAGCTCTGTCGAGTGTC
>CAIVAP010000005.1 GCA_903903945.1 uncultured bacterium
CGAACGCTGCTAGCGGTATCTACTTCTATAAAGTCACTGCCGGCTCGTTCACCGATACCAAGAAGATGGTCTTGATGAAGTAATTCCTACTTCACGGATACATCATCCGAGAGCGGGTCTAGCGACCCGCTCTTTTTTTGTTTGGGATATTCAGATTGCCTCGTGGTCCGGCCGCCGCCGGACTCCTTGCTATTTCACTGTTGAGTCAGGTCTTCGGACTGTTGAAAAACGAATGCTCTATTGACCTGAATCTCCTCAAGCCGGTATCGTCCTTCATTGACAGTGAGCTTTCTGTCGCCAACGAAGCATCACGACTGGTATCAGTCACGCATCTCCGATTCAGATTCGATACTCAAATTTCGCTGGGAGCTAACGAGTTTCTCGTTATACCGAAACTCGAATATATCTGTTGGGTAGACTAGCAGTTTGCTGAAAAACAGCATTGTGCGTTGATGATTGGCTCTTTCGATGGAGTGTTTTCGTTGCTTGCCGGTTATCTTGGGGGAAGTTTGTGGTCTTCGCGTGTTTCCTGTGTCTGTGACTGACTTCCAATCGCGATCTTATCTCGCTTAGCCAACCACCATTCCCAGATCAGGTTTGAGTTTCGCGATTCGTAAGAGATTGTAAGCGGTGCCGACAATCTCGGCGGCCAATTGCGTTCGCGCTCGACCCTTGTGACGTGTCTTTCGCAACCCACCAATCGTTTTCATCCAGCCGAAGATCTCCTCGATGCGTTTACGCACTCGCTGACTGATGGCGTAGCCCTTGCGTTTCCTGATCGGTTCAGCGACCGCCGAACCGCCCGGACGTTTGTCGTTCGCCGCGATGTGCGGCGCAATCTGCCGTTTCTTTAACATTCCAACAAACCCCTTCGTGTCATACCCCTTGTCACCTCCCAACGTCCTTGGCCGCCGTCGTTTCTTCGCCTGGCGCTTCAACATCTGCTCCGCCGCCTCCCATTGCGATTTCGTATCTGCTGCCGTCACACTGATATCCAACAAGAGTCCATGCCGGTTCTCCATCAACGCATGGCCCCCATAGTAAAGCTTCGCCTCCTTACCCGGACCCTTTTGCGATACAACCGACTCTCCGGATCAGTCGTCGATTGATGCGTCTCGTTACTCCGCTTCTCTCCATGAAAGTTCACCGTCGCATTACCCGGGTCATCTTTATCACGATCCGTCTCGCTCCTATCCTTGCGCCGAAAACTCTTCAACGATGCCCACGCCTCGATCAACGTCGAGTCCACCGTAAAATGATCGACGCTGATCAAACCCCCGCTCTGAGCCGTCTTCACCACAGCGTCAAAAAACAGCTGCCCGACCTCATGCTCCAACAGCCGCTCACGGTTCTTGCAAAACACCGTCGCATCAAAACTTTCCTCGACCTGATTCATGTCCAGAAACCAACGAAACAACAGATTGTAATCCAACTGCTCGCACAACTGGCGCTCACTTCTGATAGAATACAGCGCCATCAGCAAAAGCGCCTTCAATACCCGTTCCGGAGGAACGCTCGGACGACCCGTCGTCGAATACATCGCGTCAAACACCGGCGACAACCGTTTCAACTCCCGATCCGCTAATGTCTTGATCTTCCGCAATGGATGATCCTGCGGCACCCGCTGTTCCGGCGTCCACAAACTCAGCATCGTTTCCTGGCGATCAGGCTCTCCGCGCATAATTCTCTCTCCTTCAAGGTAAATCCACCAGACGATAAACCCCCTTCTATCTCACTTCAACTACAAATGGAGTTTTTCAGCAAACTGCTAGAGGGGCGAAGTTAAGAGCGTGTGCTCGCAACTGCCCTGT
Organism: uncultured bacterium; assembly: GCA_903903945.1. Lineage (GTDB taxonomy): Bacteria > Zixibacteria > MSB-5A5 > CAIYYT01 > CAIYYT01 > CAIYYT01. Next base: position 1,812 of record CAIVAP010000005.1, read on the forward strand.
TTGCGTCGCATCGTGGTCCCCAAAACCTAGAGATTGTACGGGAATCACTGAAGAGGGTACTGAGTTGAAAGGACAAAAACGGGGGTCGGAAGCGCGAGTAGATCTCTTTGACAAGATCTGCTGGTTGCTGTAACTCATGCAGGCGAAATATCATCCGCTGTCTCGGCTGCTGAAGATATTTGATCCAATGGGCAGGAAATTAGGCTACATTAAATTCTTGAATCCAGTTGATGAACGTGTCTCGTAGCCCCCGCTTTTCTTTTGCCTCCTCGGATGCCAGCGTTTTCGGCCCGCCCGGCCGTTACTTCAGAGGCTTGTGGCTGACAGTGCGTAGGTACTTGCCGTCCTTCCGGCTCATCATCCGCTCATCCACAAACTCACGCCTTACGCGGCAATAGTCGCCATGGAATCGACTAATTATCTCGTTGACTTCCTTTTCAGCATAGACTTTGCCGAGCTCGAATTGACTGAGGATATACTCGATGATGTACCTTCTTTTCTTGCGTTGAACAGGAAGCACGTCGAATCTCCCATCTTTCATAAAGCGATTCACAATTTTCTGGCTTGGGTGCAGAGTGTTTTGATTTGAATGCTTCTCCAACCATTGCAGCAGATCGGATTCTTTCACCCGCCAATCCTTGCCAATCTTGTACCCGGGCAGTTCACCATACTTCAGCTTTCTGGCAATAACCTGAACATTCATTTTCAGCAGCTCGGCAATTTCGTTAGTGCTGTAGAATTTCAGTTTCGACTGATCATCGGTTTCCGACATTATTAACCTCACAATATCGCATGTTATGTTACTATGCGATAGTATAACGGATAATAGCGTATTGTCAAGTACTTATTCGCACGTTTCTACTGCCGAGTTGCACGGTTTTGTCCATCATTCTGACTTTCCTGCGTCGCAACCTCTTGCAAGCGCATTCGTAGAATTCACTTGTGGCGCGGACAGTTTGTGACGAGGTTGATTTGGTGCAAACTATACAAGTGGCCCGAGAGACAGAGATTGAGGCAGCGTGCGAATTATTCAGTGAATACGCCGCTTCTCTTGGATTTGACCTTTGCTTTCAGGACTTCGATAAAGAGTTACGGGAACTGCCGGGCGAGTATGCTCCTCCTGACGGATGCCTGCTGCTGGCACACGATGGAGAGGAGACGCTGGGCTGCGTGGCGCTCAGGAGGATCGATGGGCAGGCTTGCGAGATGAAACGTCTTTACGTGCGACCGGAGGCACGCGGACAAAGACTGGGCAGGAAGTTGGCTGAGGCAATTATTGACGAAGCTCGTCGGATCGGCAATCATCGTATGCGACTGGACACGCTGCCCGAAATGGGCGAGGCGATAGCGCTTTACCGGACACTGGGATTCAAAGAGACGGCAGCGTATCGCTACAATCCGATGCCCGGCGCAATTTTCATGGAATTGGAACTCGTGGCGGAAAATGATTCTGCGCGGTGACAGAAACCGACTCAAGGAGAAAATAATGGCTAGGGCAACATTCTACATCCTCGACGTATTTGCCGAGAAGCATTATGCAGGCAATCAATTGGCGGTGTTTCGACATGTTGAGGGAATAGATGACGACGAGATGCAACAGATTGCCCGTGAAACCAACTTCTCAGAGACGACGTTCATCATGTCGGATCAACCGGAGAACGGCAGCTTCCGAGTTAGAATCTTTACGCCCGGAGAGGAAGTTCCCTTCGCCGGACATCCCACGCTGGGGACAGCCTTCGTGATTCAACAGGAGATCATTCGGAAGCCGGTGGATCACGTCTTGCTGAATCTGAAGATCGGAGAAATTCCGGTGACATTCAACTATGTCGACGGCAGACCGGACATACTGTGGATGAAACAGCAACCCCCCACATTCGGGCAGACTCTCGAACCTGCCGACGTTGCCAAAACTATTGGTTTGTCTGAGGACGACATCGATTCACGATTCCCGATTCAGGAAGTCTCGACCGGCCTGCCGGCGATTATCGTCCCATTGCGAAACTTGCAGACTTTGCAGCGAGCCGTGGTTGATCGTCGGCTCTATTTCGATCTGGTGGCAAATACCAAGGCAAAAGCGATTCTGGTTTTCTGTCCGGAGTCCCACGAGGGCAAGAATCATATCAGTGTCCGCTTCTTTGCGGACTTCTATGGAATTACGGAAGATCCGGCAACCGGCAGCGCCAACGGTTGCCTTGCCGGCTATTTGGCGAAGTATCGCTGTTTCGGCACGGATTCGGTTAGCATGCGCGCCGAGCAGGGATACGAGATCGGACGGCCTTCACTGCTTTATCTCGAATCCTCTGCACAGGGTGAGAAGATAGATGTATCAGTCGGCGGCAGGGCAGTGATGGTAGCACGAGGCGAGTGGCTGTAACCGATCAAAAGCCATCCTTTCAGACCATCGCCTTCTCGGCGGACGGCACAGTGGGAACCTGAGTGTTTCCAATCGTCAGGTAGAACGTAGCGCCTTGGTCAGGTTCCGACTCCGCCCAGATTCTGCCGCCATGACGCGTAATGATGCGCTGAACGATTGCCAGTCCGACACCGGTGCCCTCGTATTCATCCTGCCGATGCAGTCTTTGGAAAACGCGGAACAGCTTGTCGGCAAACTGCATGTCGAAACCGACACCGTTGTCTTTCACGAAATAGACATTCGTCGCCGGCGGCTCCCCAGCCTTAATGACCTGTGGCAAAAAGCCGATCTCAATTCTCGCGTCGGGGGTGTGACGTGAGTATTTCAGGGCATTGCCCAGAAGATTGAAGAAAACCTGCGTTAGTAACGCGGGATCCCCCTGACAGCCGGGCAAAGAGCCCATCACCAACTCGACCTGCCTTCCCTTACGTTCAGCTTCCAGAGCACTCCATGTTTCCTTTACAAGCGAGGACAGATCGACCGGCCGCTTCTCAAGGGGCTGTCTGCTGAGTCGAGAAAAGCGCAAGAGATCATCAATCAAGCGCCCCATGTGTGTGGCGCCATTCCGCACTCGATTTAGGTGTTCTACAGCCACATCCGGTAGTTGCGCCGCATAGTCCTCAATCAGGATTCGAGAGAAGCCGTCAAGTGCACGCAGAGGCGCACGCAAGTCATGCGAAACAGAGTAACTAAATGCTTCTAATTCCTTGTTGGCGGCCTGCAGTTGTGACGTGCGGTCAATAACTCGCTGTTCCAGTTCTTCATTGAGTTGATGGATTTCCATTTCGGCGTCTATACGTCCGGTGACATCTTCAAGCGTTTCCATGGCGCCAATAACATTGCCTTCTGAGTCCCTGAGTGCCACCGCCGTGAAAAACAACCATTTCCCGCTATCACCCAGATCAGGGAAGAAGTCGGTGACTTCAATGGCGTCGGCCACAAGACGAGACTTGCAGTATTGGGCGCCATACCACTCAGGAATGGAACCGGCACTTCCGTCCACCAGGAGATCGCACATGCAAGGTCGCTTTTCCTTGTAGAAGGCCGACCAGTAGTTGTCCGTACCCACCATCTCTTCAGTCTTGCGTCCGGTAAGTTCCTCCAGAGCTTTGTTCCAATAGACAATCCGATGATCGCGGTCAATGACGAATTGGGGAATCGGCGAGCCATAGACTGTGGCTTTCAGCTTTTGTTCGCTCTCCTGAAGTGCTTGCACGGCACGCTTGCGGTGGGTGACGTCGCGGATATTACACTGGATTACCTTCGTGTCGCCCACCTCATAGACGTTACTGACGAACTCCACTTCGATTCGCCTTTCGTCGAAGGTTTCAAATGGTAGGCTATCGTAGCGGAGATACTTTTCCTGCCGCAATTTCTCGAAGTTGTCTTTGCTAGCCACGATGTCGCGAGAAACTCAGTTCCCAGACGGTTTTCCCAAGGAATTGTTCGTGCGAATAACCAAGCATCTCGATGAGGAACGGATTTACATCGAGGACCATGCCTGTCTCGGCATCGAGGATCAAGATCCCGTCTTTCGCCGACTCGAAAAGTCGGCGATACCTGATCTCGGAAGCGATTAGCGCCTCCTCCGCCCGCTTGTGCTCGGTGACGTCTATATGCTGGATGATGGCGTGGTGTACGCGCCCGAATACATCCAACACGGGTGATATCGTTACATCCAGAATGAGGAATGCAAACTCTTTGAGGTCAAGAGTCTTGAGTTGCTTACTGTCGTATACGAGTATAAACCTGGTAGCTTCCCCATTTTCGAACACGCGTTTGACCAACGGCATATATCCCTGTTCTTCGACAATCGTATCCCGGAGAACGTTGTATTTCCCTATGACATCGTCGTCGGTGACACGGAGGAGATCGCGGCAAGCTTGATTAAGGCGAATCAGCGTGCCCTGTGAATCGGAGACCCACATCGCATGAGGACTTTGTTCAAAGATACTTTTCAGGAAGATTTCGGACTCTCGCAGTTCCCTCTGCGCGGCGCGCTCCTGCGTCTGGTCGCGGAAGACGAGCACTACGCCGGTGACGACACCGCTGTCGTCACGAATCGGTGCGCCGCTGTCCGCAATTAGGCGCTCCGTGCCATCCGAGGCGACGAGCACCGTATGGTTGGCAAGACCGACAACACAGCCGTCCCGCATCACTTGACGCGCCGGATTTTCTGCGGCTTGGCGCGTATCCTCGTTGATAATGCGAAAGACTTGTTCCAGTGGCTTGCCGCGGGCTTGCTCCTGCTGCCAGCCTGTTAGTGCCTCGGCTATCGGGTTCAGCAGTTCCACCCTCCCTTCGGTGTCGGTGGTGATCACACCATCACCTACGCTCATCATCGTAGCACGATATCTCTCTTCGCTCTCCCGCAACGCCATTTGCGAACGCTTAATGGCGGAAAACAGTGGGGTAATTCCAGCGACTCCCAAGACCATTAGGGCCGACAGTGCAAGACCGATAAGCTCATTCAAGAGATCCGGCGCGAAGGCCATGTCGCCAGAGAGCAGGCGATAGAGAGGAATAATGCGCCTTATCGACATGAGAACCAAGGCTACTGCGATCAGACTCCAGGCGGTGCGTCTGCCGGTAAGACGGATAAGCCTAAACGCCATGACCGCCGCTGTAAGCTGGAGGACGGCGGAACAGGCAAGCACGTATATTAGCATGATGCACCCCTTAACACTCGTGTGTCAAGTGTAGAACCGACCTAGTTTCCCTAGGCCAACGGAAAATCCCCCACAATATATAATCGGCCAAAACCTATGTTTTCGTGATAGCCATTGTCCTGAATAAGAGAGCGCCAGAATGGCATTGGAGACTCCGCAAACAGCATTAGTGCCGTGGTGCCGCCTCACCGATCTCCTTGACTTTCAATCGCTTTGACCGTATTGTAGCTGTTCGTTATTGTTATGACCAAAAGGCAATTTCTTAATCGCTTTCTGCAACTGCTGCTACTGGCGCTTATCTGTTATTTCTTCGCGCCGAGTTTTATCGACAGCTTCAAGAAGTTCAACCCTTCAGTCTGGGAAATCAACTATCTGCTGTTGGTTGCATCGTTGTTGCTGATGCAGGTCGTGCTCTACGCCCAATCCGCGATCTGGTCGACGATTATCACTTTCTTCGACAAGAAGGTGAGCTACAACAAGGCGTTCAAGATCGCCTACCTGTCACAGCTCGGTCGCTATTTGCCGGGACGCATTTGGCAATTGTTCGGGATGATCTATCTTGCCGCGAAGGAAGGCATCACGAAGGAAGAGGCAACGGTTTCGTTTATCCTCAGCCAGATTTTCGTGACACCGCCGGGTTTGCTGATTGTGGTTGTCTATCTCTTTCTGTTGGAAACAGCAGAGAAATATCACCCGTATTCCGGCTTCGCCTGGGTGGGTGGTTCGATCTGTGTCGTGTTCTTAGTGATCTATTTTCTGCCAAACCTTTTCAGGAAAATGATCAATTTCGCTACGCGCCTGTTGAAACAACCAGAAGTGGAGTTCCATCTGAAAAAAAAGGTGGGAATGCAGGTGCTGGCGTTTTATTTTGTGACTTGGAATCTGTATGGCGTCAGTTTCTACTTGTTTCTGAAGTCGATTCTTCCGGGAGTTGAATTCAATCTGGTGGAGATTATTGGCGCTTGGGCACTGGCGTATCTGGTCGGCTACTGGGCGATAATCCTGCCGTCGGGAATCGGTGCGCGTGAGGCAATCTTGATGTTGCTGCTGACACCAATCGTTGGAGGTGATCGCGCTGGTGTCGCCGTCATCGGGGCCAGAGTTTGGTCGATGTTGGGGGAATTGATTTGCACTGTGCTGGCTTGGAGAGTGAAATAGCCAAGAAGCTCACCATGGAGGGTGATACATCGCCTTCAGTGGATGTTTTGGTGATGATATGATTTTAGGATCGGATATAAAATGGTAAAACGCAAAGCGCAGACACAAGACAGTTCGTTAAAGGCGTTTGACTTTGTCAAACAGATCGAGGAGCACCCCCGGTTCTTCTGGTATTATGCCGTCGCCACTTTGGTCTTCGTCGTTGTCCTGTTCAACAAGTTCATCTTCTCAAATGCGATGCTCTATGGTTCGGATACGATCAATGCCGGGGTCTATTTCCGTGAGTTCATGGTCGATTACTACAAGGCACATGGCAGCGTGCCGATGTGGAGTCCCTACATCTTCTGCGGCATGCCTTTCGTCGACGCGTTCCACAGCGATATCTTCTATCTGCCGACTTTTTTTCTCAAGATGCTTCTCCCGTTGTCGCGGGCGCTAGGCTGGGGACTGATTCTGCATATCTATTCAGCCGGTCTTTTCGCCTACCTGTGTGCACGCGGTTTCGGCCTGTCAAAAGTCGCGTCGGCGTTTGCCGGTGTATCGTACATGTTTGCCGGCTATCTGGTATCGTTGGTAGCACCGGGACACGACGGCAAAATTTTTGTTACGACACTCTTTCCGCTGGCCTTTCACTTTCTCAATCGCGGGACAACGACATTTCGGATCAAATGGTTTCTGCTGCTCGGACTAACGATTGCCTTGATCATTCTTACGCCACACCCCCAGATGGCGTATTTCACCCTGTGGGCACTCGGCGGGTTCTTCGCTTACCGATTGGTTTTCATGTTCCGCGATAAGATCGGCAGAGCCAAAATGGCGCTGACCACCGCCATGTTTGTTCTCGCTGTTGTCATCGGGCTGTTTGGTTCAGCAATCCAACTCTATCCTGGTTACCGATACATTCAAGAGTTTTCACCCCGCGCGGGTACGGGAGCTGAAGGGCGTGGCGGTTATGAATGGGCGACATCGTGGTCGATGCATTTGGAAGAGTTGGTCGGGCAGTTTATTCCCTTTTTCGCGGGTGTAGATGACGGCAAGTCGGAAGGAGGTTATTGGGGAAGAAATTCTTTCAAGGACAACACTGAATACACCGGCTTCTTCCCGATACTGATCGGCATCGTCGGCATAGCTCTTTGGCGACGGCGAGAAACCTGGTTCTTTGTGGGCATGGCCGTCTTTGCGTTAATTTATGCTCTTGGAGCTACTACGCCCCTGTTCTATATTTTCTATGCGATCATACCAAACGTTGGCAAGATGCGTGCCCCTTCGATGATTATGTTCCTGTTTGGTTTCTCGTTTGCGATGTTAGCCGCGTTTGGAATCGATGCTCTGATCAAACTCCGCAACGAAGCCAAGACACGCATCACGCAGAAACTCCACAAGGCGCTAATGATCACGGCTTCGGCGCTGACCGTTTTGGCATTGTTGTTTACGGCTGCCGGCAAGCCATTGCTGTCAGTCTACACTTCGATATTCTACACAGGGATCGAGGCAAGAAACATCCAAATGATGGAAGGCAATTTTCCGACCGTTGTGGTCAGTCTCTGGCTGATCGCCCTGCTCTGTTGGGCGGTGACCTACCTGATACGCGGCTACGTCACCGGCACGGTGGGTCGCGTAGCGCTTTTTGCCTTAATCTTTATCAGCCTGACCGATCTCTGGCGGGTTGACTCCGGATTTATCAATACCGTTGATTACAACCGCTATTTCCCGCACGCGCCAGTTGTTGACAAACTGAAGTCAGAGAAAGAACCGGTCCGAGTAATGGATTCGACACGTCAGACGTTCTCATCCAAGGACTATTTCGCCCTGAACGGTATCGAGCAATTGGCAGGGTATCATGGTAATCAACTCAAGACCTTTGACGAGTTCATTGGCGGCCTGTCGTACTCGCGGCTGATGACAAACAAGGGTATCAATTTGCGACCATTCCAGTTGACCGGTACCAAGTACATCATTCTTGATCGTGGTACGCAGATGTCGGAGTCGCAGGGTTTCAAAAAGGTCTATGACAATGAAGTTGCGGTTTACGAGACACCAAATCCGATGCGCCGTGCGACGATCTACCACGCTTGTCAACTTGGGTCCAACACGTCCACCGATCTCGATCTGCTCTATGATGAGAATTTCCCATACATGAGCGTGCTCCTGGTCTCCGAAGCGCCGGAATATCAGCCCATTTTGCCTGATTCAGACGCGCAGGAATCGGTCCAGATTATAGAACATGAGATAGCGCATCAGCACTATAAAGTGGAAATGGCTACGGCGGGACTATTGTTCGTATCGGAGAATTACTTCCCCGGCTGGAAGGTCAAGGTTGACGGCGTCGAGAAGAGACTTCTGAAAGCAGATTACACTTTCCGCGCCGTATCGCTTGATAGAGGTCCGCACGATGTCGAAATCTATTGGGATTGGCCGCGTTACACTGGCAGCCGTCTGGTGACGATTCTTACCGTCATCTTTTCCGGCCTTGGTATCGCCGCCTGCCTTTTCTACGAACGCAAGACGAAAGGAGCATCCGCTTGACTGAACGCGCCTTGGTATTGCTGCCGACTTACAACGAGAAAGACAACATCGAGAAGATCTCTCGTCAGGTGATTGCGATTGACCCCCGCATCGAAGTATTGATCGTTGACGACAACTCTCCCGACGGCACCGGTCAGATTGCTGATCGGCTGGCTGCTGAGAATCCGCGGATCAAAGTGCTTCACCGCGCGGGCAAACAGGGTCTCGGGCGGGCATACATCGCTGGCTTCCATTACGGTATCGAACATAAGTACGATTATGTCTTCGAAATGGATGCCGACTTTTCACATCAGCCCAAGTATCTCGCCGATCATCTCAAGAATATTCAGACGTGTGACATCAGTTTGGGTTCGCGCTATATCAAAGGGGGGGGTATCGAAAACTGGCCCAAAATGCGCTGGGCAATCTCATACTACGCTAACGTATACTCCCGTGTCGTCACTGGTCTGCCGGTGCGCGATGCTACCGGTGGATTCAAATGTTTTCGCCGACGTGTGCTGGAATCGCTCGACCTCGACAACATCCGGTCAAATGGCTACTCGTTTCAGATCGAGGTCAGTTTCCGAGCGTGGTTGCACGGATTCAAGATTCAGGAGACTCCGATCATCTTCGTCGAACGTGAGGCGGGACACTCCAAGTTCTCCAAGAAAATCATCTATGAGGCGGTCCTTATGGTGCTCTATCTCGGCATACAGTCGATTCCGTTTCGTGTCAAACGGCTCTTCAGCTTTGGGAAAAAATGAACGAGACTCACCCCTCGGTCTCAGTCATCATTGTCAATTACAACACTCCCGAGCTTACGGCTGAACTGATTGCATCAATTCGCCGACACACCGCCGGCGTAAGTTATGACATTACTCTTGTCGACAACGGTTCTGAGCCATCGCGCCGATTTTGCGCCGATCCCGCCAATCCTGCTCTAAAGACAATCCAGTCGGAGACTAATCTCGGTTTTGGGAAAGCAGTTAATCTGGCGGCAAAAAGCAGCTCGGGAACCTATTTGTTGTTCGCCAACTCTGATTGCCGCCTCACGTCTAATGCTCTCCCGGTTATGGTTGCTTATATGCAGCACAACCATGCTTGCGCTGCTTGTTCACCGCGATTGATTCAGAAAGACGGCAGAGTGCATTCGTCAATTCGTCGTTTCCCCGACCACGGCAACATACGCCACTCGCGCGGCTCGATTCTCAGGACCAACTTGAACTACACACTGGTAGCAGATACTTCTCGCAAGGAGGTTGAGGCGATGTCGGCAACGTTTATGATGGTTAGACGCGATCTGTTCGAGCAACTTGGCGGCTTTGACGAGCGCTTTTTTATGTATGTCGAGGACACCGATCTCTGTAAACGATTCCATGATGCAGGGAAGCAGGTGGTCTACCTCGGTGATTTGAGCGTTGTCCACCACTGGGGAGCGTCAACCCGGATTCATCCTTGGCGGATGAGCTTTGAACACCACCTGTCGATCCGGAAGTACTTCCTCAAACACTATGCGAACAGGAGGCTGGCTAATTCTCTGCTGACACTCCAGTTGGCAGTCAATTATCTTTTCGTGGCCGTAAAGATGCTATTTGTTTCGAGTGCGAGGTAATTTGGTGACTCTGATTTTGCTCGCTGTAGCGGCAGGCACGCTCGCCATCAGCTACATTGTTTTGCCAATGCTGATCAGACTATCTCATCGCTTTGGTTTTCTCGACAGGCCGCACGGACGTAAACGCCATGCTTCCCCTACCCCGTTTACCGGTGGTTGGTCGATTTTCATCTTCTTTTGGCTTGGACTGCTGATCTGTGTGCGACTGATGCCTGAACTGAAGAATGAATTGGGGCATTACCTCCCGTCCTTCTTTGTCGCGCACGCTCTGGTTTTCGTTGGCGGAGTTTTTGATGATTTCGTCAGCCTGCGGGCGCCGGTTAAGCTTCTGATACAGATCGCCGCCGCCAGTATTCTCTTTTCCGCCGGACTGAAGATTGACACGATCTACATTCCGTTCAGCGGCTCCTATCTACTGGGCGATCTTAGCTATCCCGCGACAGTCCTCTGGGTGTTGCTGATCGTCAATGCGCTGAATATTGTCGATGGGCTGGATGGTCTGGCAGCCGGACTGTCGATTATCGGCGCAGTCGGTCTGCTCTATGCGGCAATAAAGCTGCAAATCCCTGTCGTTGCCGTCCTGACAGTGATCTTAATTGCCGTGTTGCTGGGATTTCTGCGGTACAACTTCCCCAACGCGCGCATCTTTATGGGAGATTCCGGAGCACAATCAATCGGTCTGGTCTTCGCAGTAGCGGCAATCTACTGTCCGATCAAGAGCTATACAGTCGCCGCAATGTTTGTGCCGCTCCTGACTTTGGGAGTTCCTCTCATCGAGTTGGCGATAAGCTTCCTTCGGCGTTTGTCGACGGGTAGATCCGTAGTGAGGGGGGATTTCGGACATCTCTTCCATTTGCTTCCGCGTCGAGGAGTCAGTAAGATCAAGACAGTCATGATGTTCTGGGGAGTGGCGCTGGCCCTGCAAATCTTTGTATTTACTCTTTTTCTATTTGACCGCCGCATCGTATTCTCTATATTGGTAGTGTTTATGGCAGTCATAGCTGGCTGGTTTCTGTTTCTTCTGAAACGGGAGGAGC
>CAIVAP010000006.1 GCA_903903945.1 uncultured bacterium
ACGACATCAATCGAAACGATCGGCTCGTCCGAGTATTCCAGAATTCCCTTCAGAGGACCGGCAGCGGCGGTCTTGACCGCATTGTTGATCTCATCTTTCGTTGTATCCTTCTTGAGTATCAATGCCAGGTCAATGAGAGACCCATCGGGCGTTGGCACGCGGACTGCGCAACCGTCGAGGCGTCCTTTCATCTCTGGCATCACTTCGGCAATCGCTTTGGCAGCGCCGGTCGTTGTTGGGATCATTGACACCGCAGCGGCACGAGCACGACGAAGGTCATTGTGTGGGAAATCAAGAATGCGCTGGTCATTGGTGTAGGCGTGGATCGTCGTCATGTAACCTTTTTCGATGCCGAACGTATCATGGAGCACTTTGACAACCGGCCCCAGACCGTTGGTTGTACAGGAACCGATGGAGATGATATGATGCTTCGCCGGATCGTATTGATTGAAGTTGACACCGAAAACAAACGTGCCATCGTGCTGCTTGGCCGGAGCCGAAATCAGTACCTTCTTGGCGCCCGCGGCTATGTGTTTCTCCGCACCGGCGCGGTCGGTGAACTTGCCGGTCGATTCAATCACTACTTGCGCTCCGCTGCCGGCATGGTTCAATTTGGTTGGATCGAGTTCTTTGGTTACTTTGATCGCCTTGCCATTGACGACAAGGTTGTCACCCTCAACCTTGATCTCACCCTTGTACTTGCCGTGCACCGAGTCATATTTCAGCAAATGTGCCAGTGTCTGGGCGTTTGTGACGTCATTGATCGTCACGAATTCGAGTTTGTTAGAAGCACTCGCGATTCTAATTATCTGTCTGCCAATTCTGCCAAACCCGTTGATCGCTACCTTGGTTGCCATCTAGTATCCCTTTCCTGCTTTCTTGTGTGACGGCTTAACATAGCCGATGCCAATTGATATTTGTACGCCTGAATAGTCCTTTATTCCGGCGATATCTCCCGAAAAGTTCGTCTTCACGTACTTAACCATTAAATCCATTTGTATGGCTGGCGAAAGCGGAATCTCAGTGCCGACTGCCGCCCACCAGTTGAAATCAGTTTCTGAGCCAATGCTGCCATCCCAGCCCGGGATGTATGTGCTGCCCATGGTTGCGGTTTCTCTGCCGACAATCAAAGCGCCACCGCCTTCAAGAAAAGGACGGCACTTGAGCGGCAACTGACTGCTGAAAGGTGAGAACTTCAGTCCCAGTTGCATCGGATACACCGATGCCTGCCCGATGAAACTTCCAGTTTGGACGTCACCCTCATAGACATCAAAGCGGATATCTCCTTTGGAATAGCTTCCCAAATTGGCGGACACCGCCAGAAAATCGAGCAGATAATAGTTGACATATCCTTCGATGTAGAAGATGGTCTTAGAGGCAAATAGCTTCACATCGCTGTTGGCGCGGTCAATATCGTTGTGACTGTTACTGAACAGGCCCAGACGCACACCCATCGAGGTCGTCCCCCTTGGTTGACCGCCGATCACATTTGCAGACAGAACAAGCAGCAGCCCCAGCACCATCAAGACACGCCTAGCCAATATATTCCTCCGCCATTTCAATCATGCGATCATCTACTTTCTTTAAGCAATATACGGCTGACGTCAATTCCACACCAACGATTTCATTGCCGCGCAAAGCCACCATTTGACCAAACTTTCCTTCGGCAATGAGATCGACAGCCGCCGAACCATAACGTGTTGCCAGCACCCGATCGAAAGCCGTCGGCGCACCGCCGCGTTGGATATGGCCAAGTATTACCGCCCGGGTTTCGAATTCCGTGCGCCTTTCAATTTCGGGCGCCAGCAGCGTGGCTATGCCGCCAAGGTGCATGTGACCGAACTGATCAACGTTTGTGTCTTGGACGATCAGGGTACCATTACTACTGATTCCCTCATCGAAGGAAATCTGCGCGCCTTCGGACACTACCACGATGGAGAAATCCTTTCCGCGGCCGTGACGGCGTCGAATCAGATCACAAATCTTCTCGATGTTGACCGGACGCTCCGGAATCAGAATCACGTCGCCCCCACCAGCCAAACCGGCATACAGCGCGATCCACCCGGTGTGACGTCCCATTACTTCACACACGAGCACGCGATTGTGCGATTCGGCTGTCGTGTGCAGACGGTCAATCGCCTCCATCGCAATGTTCACCGCCGTGTCGAAACCGAAGGTCTGGTCGGTACCCGACAGATCATTGTCTATTGTCTTGGGAACGCCGACAAGTTTGATTCCTTGCTCCGAAAGTTTCTGCGCCACGCCAAGGGTATCCTCGCCGCCGACAGCAACAAGGCACTCGATGTTGAGCTTCTTCATGTTTTTTGCCAACTGCTCGGCGGTGCCGCCATCCCGCAGTGGGTTGGTGCGTGAAGTCTTCAGAATCGTGCCGCCCCGATGCAGAATACCGGAAACATCGTTGATCCCCAGTAGCTGTATCTTGGTTTCCCCCAAAAGTCCCTTCCAACCCTCTCGTATGCCGATGATTTCCCAGTGGTGCTTATTGATACCTTTACGAACTACGGCGCGAATTACGGCATTCAGCCCCGGACAGTCACCGCCCCCGGTCAAGATTCCAACTCTCAAATTTCACCTCCATGTACTTGCATAAAGCTTTATCGGCAGAGAGGATAGTTCTCAGTACAGACTATCCAAAAGTATGTCCATTTCCGACACTCTGCCGTTGCGCTCGACCTTGACACGCACATCACTGCCGCGCTTGCCAGTTAGCATTTCGTCGACTTCAGCAATTGATTTGCCCTTAGTTTTTAGCCCGTCGATTTCCACAATGATATCCTCGGGCGCCAGAAAACCGTCTGCGGCATGTCCGGCAATCACCCGTTTCACGACGATCTTGCCATGCTCTTTTGCCAATTCAACACCCGCCATGTTACGGGGAGGCGTCGAATCCTGGGAGTAGTTTATTTTCTTGAGATAAACGGTTTCCCGACCATAGTCAAAAGTGACTATAAAGGCTTTCAGCACACCAGCGCCGATATTGCCTGCCGTGTTGCTTCCGGCAAAGATCCCTGTTGGTGTCGAGGAAAAGTTGACCAGCAGGCTATCGATCCTGTTGCCGCAGATATTGATCGCCTGAGATAATCCTACATTCCCTTCTATGGTGCCGCCGATACCGGTGGAAGTGACGGGGCGATAGGCAGACGCGTCTTTTAGTAGGTTGTGGGCAAGCACGAATGGCGTGTGAAAATCGATTGTCGAAGCCGAACCGGTATCAAGACGGAACCTTCCGGCAATTGTATCCTCGACGGTGGCATCAACGTACGGCAACCGCAGGTCGATGGTCAGCCGGCATGGTTCTCCCCATGTTGCCTGTGACTCGATACCGGGACGGCAGATTACCAGACGGTGATTGGCGTAGTCGACGCTGATCACGAAACGGTTGAGTAAATCATAGCCGATAATTCCATCAATGCGCGTCTCAGCCACAGACTCCAATTGATCAAAATCAATCGTCGAACCGGGAAGTCCCATCAAGCGTATCCCGGCTACCTCCAGCGTATCAATCTGATAGACCTCACTGGAATCAGCGCCACCTACCCCGCGCGCTTCCGCTGTTCCCAGATGCTCCAGCCCCATATCATGCACCAGTCTCCGATTGATGGCTGTTCCTCCGGCCCCCGAATCGAAAATGAATCGGAATGGTCCCTTGCTGTTGACCCACGCCGAAATATAGATATGATTTCGCCACAGTTCGAAGGGGACTACGACTGAATCCACGTCCACCGGAAGTCCCCAGTTGCCGCTGACAACGGCCGCGGGCGAGAAGAGACTATCCGCCGGCGCGATATTCACCTTGACGTCGGTTACCACACTGATCCCGACCACGAATCCGGCGTCCGACATCTCGGTAGTGCGAAAGGGCATCATGACGCCACTCACGGGTCGATAATCATAGAAGCGCGAATAGAATGTGCCGGCGTCAGTCATGATCTTGAATTGCCTAGGCAGAAATGTGGTCTTGTCGATGTATAACATCGCCGGTGCACCATTCCGGGGAGCGATTCTTATTACATAGCAGAGGGCGCTGTCGACGGTCGCGTTGCTGTCGGCCAACGAGATATCGCCGCGGAAGGTGGCGCTGTCGCAGTAGCTCCAATTTTCGATCGCCATCTCGGTCACGGTTATACCTCGCATGTCGGCGCCCAGCGAAAGAGTCAACCCCTGATTATCCGTGATCCAGCAGTCGTCACCATTGCAGCCCTGGCTGCTGTTCATCAGTGGCAGCGCCACGTCGGTGCGAAACCGATCCGGCGCCCGATAGTATGTAACAGTCGTTCCGTGCATCCCGCCAACACTGACATCTGCCTTGATCACGTAAGACTGCAGATCTCTTAGCCTGTCCATGCCTCCCAATGCGTCAGCTTGCTTCTGCAAAATTTCCTGCAAGGTCAGTCCCGCCGCGGTCGAGCCAGCGAATGTGGCGAGCATTATTATCAGTTTGACTGCCTTCATAGTCTCCTATTTCCGTCTCCAGTCAGATCGAACCTAAAGGATTACGAGCGGATCGAATCAGTGTGCAACCTCCAAACGGCTTCGAATTCTGACAATCTCCTCCGGCACATTGGTGATTATACCACCAACTCCATAGTTGGCCAGCTTGACAGCGGTATCGCAGTCATCAACTGTCCATACCGCCACATCAAATCCCGCGGCGATCAGTTTGTTGACCACCCGTTCTCGGGCAATTCGCACCGACAAGTGTGCAGCCATACAGTCGAGTCTTGTCAGCCGGTTGACGATGTAAGAACCGATATCGAGTTTCATTTTCAGATTGCGCAAGGGACCGAGAATTAGCGCCGTCCTTGTCTGATGACGCAGAGTCTTCAATCGCGAAAGTATCCGCGAGTTGAAGGAAGAACAGATGATTTCGGCTCGTTTGGGCGCCCGGGAAAGTAGCCGCAGGATATCCGCTTCAATTCCGGTGGACTTGATATCAGGCACGATTTCGACCTTGCCGGCAAATTCTTCGAGGAGATGGTCGAAGCGAAGCGCCGGCTCGCTGTCCAGCAACCGGAGTCGGTCAATTTGCCGTGAATGTGTGCGCTGAACATAGCCGGAGAAACCGGTCAGGCGTCGGAGATGATAGTCATGGAAACAGTAGATCACGCCATCCGCCGAGCGTCGCAAATCGACCTCCAGCGAGTCGGCGCCGGAAGCAACCGCCTTGCGAAAGGCGATCAGACTGTTTTCCGGGTAAGCGTGCGACGCACCCCGGTGAGCGATGATGCGCACCATTTGCCGCGATGATAGCAAATTGATGTTGATAATTCAACAAGAGACTTATATTTTGCGGACGGTTAACCTGTTGCCGGATTTAGTGATTAGGGAGTAGACTGACTTTCATGAAAGGTATTGTGCTTGCCGGTGGACTCGGTTCCCGGCTTCACCCGCTGACCAAAGTCACCAACAAACACCTGCTGCCAATCTATGACCGGCCGATGATTAACTACCCGATCCAAACGCTGGTCAAAGCCGGCATCACCGACATCATGATCGTTACGGGCGGCCAGCATGCCGGCGAGTTCCTGCGACTTCTGGGTGACGGCAAGGAGTTTGGCCTGAGCCAGCTTCATTATGCCTATCAGGAAGGGGAAGAAGGCATCGCCAAAGCTCTCTCGTTGGCCCGGGCGTTTGTAGGCGGCGACAAAGTCTGCACGATTCTGGGGGACAATATCCTGCAGGACGATATCGCCCCTCAGGTCAGAGCTTTCGCCGACAGTAGCCTCGGCGCATATCTCTTTCTGAAAGAAATCGACGATCCTCAGCGCTTTGGCGTGGCGGTCTTTGACAATAATCGTCGTCTCCAAGCAGTGGAAGAAAAACCGCCAAATCCCAAGTCGAATTTTGCCGTCATTGGCGTGTACCTGTATAATGCCAGCGTGTTTGATGTTATCGATACGCTCAGACCTTCGCGGCGGGGCGAGTATGAGATCACCGATGTCTCCAACTACTACATCAGCAAAGGAATTGCCGATTATCATGTAATAACCGGCTGGTGGAGCGATGCCGGCACCTTTGAGTCGCTTTATCGAGCCGGCGCACTTGTGCGCGAGAAAGCATTGCCTGACCGGAAAGGCGGAAAAATTGATTGACGGAGTAAAAGTCAAGGAACTTGAAGTTCACTGCGAAGAGCGGGGACGGCTATTTGAAGTCTTGCGTTCTGATGAAGCTCTGTTCGCGCGCTTCGGGCAAGCCTATGTGACGACCTGCTATCCGGGTGTCGTCAAGGCCTGGCACATGCACAAACAGCAGACGGATAACCTGTGCGTTATCCGTGGCAGTGGCAAACTGGTACTCTTCGATGGGCGAGAGAGTTCACCGACCAAAGGCGAGATCAACGAGTTCTTTCCCTGCGACGAACGCCGATTGCTCGTGCAAATTCCGAACGGGGTGTATCACGGTTTCAAAAATATTGGCGCCGATGAGCTGTTGGTTCTCAACATTCCGACACAGGTGTACAACTCCGATCAGCCCGATGAATACCGGCTAGATCCTCACAGCAACGACATTCCCTACGACTGGTCCCGTAAGGATGGCTAAGCGGTTTCTGATTTGCGGAGCCTGTGGCTTTATCGGCTCTAGTTTCGCGAAACATCTTTGGCTGAAGTATCCTGATAGCGAAATCACTGTTGTCGATGTTCTGACATATGCCGGTTCGCTTGACAATCTCAGGGAACTCCACACAGAGAGCCGTCTGCAATTTCTGGAAGCGGACATCTGCGACGTCGGCGCTCTACCGAAACTCGAAGATATTCAGTTCGATCTCGTCGTAAATTTCGCTGCCGAAACTCATGTCGACCGCTCGCTATATTACACTTCGGAATTCGTGCGCACGAACGTCTTGGGGACAGATTCTCTGCTATCGTTTTGTCGCAAGACCGACAGCCCCATGCTGCAGATTTCCACAGATGAGGTCTACGGTCCGGCCCGCGAAAATGAAACATTCAGCGAAGCGGCGCCATTGAATCCTTCCAGCCCGTATGCCGCCAGCAAAGCCTCCGCTGATCTGCTCGTGTTAGCCGCAATCAAAACCTTTGGACAGAAAGCGGCAATTGCTCGCACCAGCAACAACTATGGGCCGCGTCAGTTTCCGGAGAAACTCATTCCTTACTTCATGTACCTTGCGCGCCAAGGCAAACCGTTGCCGGTGTATGGTGATGGTAAGCAACAACGATCGTGGCTCTATGTCGATGATTTCTGCTCCGCACTACTGAGAGTTGTGGACGATTTCCCGAAAGGTGAAATACTCAATATCGGCGCGGCTCGTGAGTACGCCAATCTTGAGGTTGTGCGGCGGTTGACCGCGTCGCTTGAATGCGAAGCGCTGGTTAATCATGTCGCTGACCGCCCGGCGCATGACCGTTGCTATCGGATCGACTCGCGGAAGTTTGAGCAGCGTTACGGAGCAATCGACGAACGCGATCTTACCGACGGGTTGAGGCAAACTGTGGCATGGTATCAATCGCATCCGGAAAACTTTGACCGTCTGCGCACACAGGACGCCGTGAGTTTCCGGGACAAGCACTATCGCAACCGCACATGACGGGACACGTTTTAGTCACCGGTGCCGCCGGATTGCTCGGCTCGCAGATTCTCAAGCAAGCGCCGCCAACGGTGACCGTCGCTGCGACCAGTTTCCAGCGACCACTGCCTACTAGGTATACGGGGGAGACCTACCATCTTGACCTCAGCAATGCAGATTCGGTCGCACACTTGCTCAGCGAAAAGCGGTACGATATCGTTATCAACTGCGCCGGCGCTTCCGATGTTGACCGTTGCGAAACCGATCACGAATACGCTCTACGGAGCAACGTGGCAATCGTCTGCAACTTAGTGGAAGGCGCACGTGGAAATGCTTTCCGGTTGTTCAGCTTCTCATCCGACTACGTCTTTGACGGCGTTCAAGGCCCATACACCGAATCCGATCATCCCAACCCGCTCAACTACTATGGACAGACTAAGCTACTGGCGGAAGAAAGCGTTGCAGCAGACAATCTTGACGCCTGCACAATTCGTGTCTGCTCTCTCTATACAACCAATCTGACGGCGCCAAGAAACCTCTATGGGGGAATCCTCGAATCGCTTGCCGGCAACAGAGTCTATCGCGCGGCAGATGACCTCTTTTCCAACCCGACGGAAGTCACTGATCTCGCACGGGCAGTCTGGCAGTTGGTCGCAATGCCGAAACTCCCCAGAGTTCTCCATCTGGCATCGCCCGACTACATTTCGCGCTATGATCTAGCGGTGTTGATCGCCAAGAAGCTCGACGTGGATACGAAGCTGATTGAGCGCGTGAATTTGACTGACTTCGGTCTTTCAGCGCAACGCCCCCGGCGCGCGGGACTCAGATCAGATCTCGCATACACGCTGTTGGGAAGACAGCTCAAATCATTTGCGGAACACCTGTAGGCAACCTTCTTCCGCAGGAAATCGCTTCATTCCTGCCGTGAAGAAATTGCCCAGCATGGGCTGATGCCGCCGGCGACATCTGACCGCAAGAATTCACCGGACAAACTGATGCAATTGTACTATCTTACTCAGCCTTGATTATACTGCGATAGTCTCAGCGGTGCACCCGTGGGAGGTTGAAATGTTCTTCAAAACAGCTTTGATTCTGACAGTCCTCTTGTTGCTTGTGGTTTCTACCCTAATGGCAACGACAACTCCAAATCCATCCACCACTATTCAGCAGATGAACCAGATGCCGCTATCATTCACCAAGAATATGGGGCAGTGAGATGATCACGTCTTGTTTCGCGCAAGCGCTGGTGGTGCTACGATGTGGTTCACGAAAGAAGGCGTGACCTACCAATTCACCCGCCACATTGACCATGATGCCAACACCCTCTCCGGTCATCCCCGCGAAGGCGGGGATCCAGGTTCCGTAGGGGGTAGCCCCGCGTGGCTACCCGAGCGAGGGCAACCACATGGGGTTGCGCCTACGAAATCCCGACGACCGTGATTCGGTTGAGCAGTTGGTCCTCACCGCCAAATTCGTCGGCGCAAATCCGAATCCTGAGGTTGTTGGCGAAAGGGAGATGGAATACAAATGCAACTACTTCCTCGGAAATGATCCGGCACAATGGCATACCGATGTGCCGAACTACGAAGCGATCACGCTCAAAGACATCTACCCAGGCATCGATGTAAAATACTCCGGCGGCAACGGTCAGGCGGCCTACGAGTTTATCGTCGCGCCGGGTGCGGATATCGCGCAGATCAAGGTTGCCTACGAAGGCGCGGAAGAGACTTCAATTGATGCTGACGGAAGAAGGGTCGTGCGAACCAAATGGGGTGACATGATCGCTTCATTGAAGACTCCTGCGGATGGTGTTTTGTCGGGAAGCGGCAGCTTCTCGCAGTTGTCAGAAAAGACGATTGGACTTGAAGCGGCAGGTGTAAGTCGGCAGGTGCCGGGTAGTTTCGTAGTCGGGTTAGTTTACAGCACCTACCTCGGCGGGGAAAACGATGATTGCGGACACGGCATCGCGGTCAGTGGCGGCGGTTATGCCTATGTGACGGGCCTTACCGTGTCTTCCAACTTCCCGACTTTGAATCCCGTTCAGACGCATGTAGGTGGTGGCCTTTATGGTTGGGATGCTTTTGTGACCAAGCTCTCCAGTTCCGGTACCCCGATCTACAGCACTTACCTCGGAGGGGGAGGCTACGATTATGGAAACGACATCGCGGCCGATGGCGGCGGTTATGCCTATGTGACGGGCTGGACTGGTTCTTCCAACTTCCCGACTTTGAATCCCTATCAGACGTATCAAGGCGGTTATGATGTTTTTGTGACCAAGCTCTCCAGTTCCGGCAACGGGCTGATCTACAGCACCTACCTCGGAGGAGGAGACTACGAGTATAAGAATGACATCGCGGTCGATGGCGGTGGAAATGCCTATGTAAGTGGCGCGACTAATTCTTCCGACTTCCCAACTTTGAATCCCTATCAACCGACCAATCATGGCTTATATGATGCTTTAGTGACCAAGCTCTCCAGTTCCGGCACCCTGATCTACAGCACCTACCTCGGCGGCGGAGACGACGATCTTGGATACGGCATCGCGGTCGACGGCGGCGGTTATGCCTATGTGACGGGCGAAACCTATTCTTCAAACTTCCCGACTCTGAATCCCTATCAGACGGATGGAGGCTACGAAGATGTTTTTGTGACCAAGCTGCATGAGATGCAATACCTTTGCGGCGACGCCAACGGTAGTGGTACCGTAAACATCTCCGACGCGGTCTATCTAATCGCCTACATCTTTTCAGGCGGTCCGGCTCCGAATCCGTTGGTGGCTGGAGACGCCAATTGCAGTGGGACGGTTAACATCTCCGATGCAGTGTATCTGATTGCGTACATTTTCAGCGGCGGGCCGGCGCCGTGTGCGGCATGTTAGGAAACACGAACACCGCCATTGAATAGTGACTATCAGTCGTGAGTTGATTTGCTTTTTGCCCTGCGCTTGGTAGAGCAGCGGTGTCGTTTTCAGTTGTCTGCCGGACGATGTCGAGGTTTCGCGACTGACAGACAGAGAAAAGGAGGCCTTCAGGTCGAGTCATGACAATTCACACTGCGTGCAATATCCTATGGAGGCAATACACCACGGGCTCCCCAGCAGTAATCTGATTTGCGACCAACTTGTGACCATTGACTACCAAAACAGACACAAACAGACACAAAACTATGAAACTGTATACAGAACCGTAATCCCTTGTAATTATTGATGTTAGGACATAATCAGCTCACAGATAAGGACTTGGTGAAAACCTAAGGCGTCGAATCCCTGCCTCTCCGCTTTTTTGTTGTGGTTGGTGATGTTGGCGGCGATGTATTCTTGCTCGCGAGAGCCCCTGAAGATTTTCCTTGTCCCAACCGACACTTCGCATATATTGTGAAGCTTCGGCTTTGATTTTTTTGGAGGAAGATAAGTCTTATGATGCAGATTTTGCGCGAAAACACGAAAATAATCATCTGGATTATAGTGATCGCATTTGTTGCCACGATTGTGTTTGCCTGGGGAATGGATTTCACCGGCATGCGAGGCGGTCGCGGAAGCGCGCCGCAAAACGCCGTCGGTAAGGTCAACGGCATAGAGATTCCCCTGGTATCTTTCAACAGGGCTACCGACCAGATGGTCGAAAGTGAGAGAACTAAGAACCCGGAAAAAGAAACCGGCGAATCGGATTACCGGCAAGCGCGCCAGCAGATTTGGAACGAATTCGTATCCAGCCTTATTCAGCAGGGCCAGACCGAGAAAAAAGGAATCCAGTTGAGTGATCCGGAGTTGGTAGACTTCATCAGGCGCTATCCGCCGGAAGAGGTACAACAAGCGCAAGAGTTCCAGACCAACGGCAAGTTTGATTATCAGAAGTATGTCGCTGCCATGAGTGATCAGCGCTACGCCAATATGTGGCCGCAGGTGGAAATGATGATGCGCGGCAGACTTATCAACTTCAAGCTGCTGGAGTACGTCGGCAGCATGGTACGCGTCAGCGATGCCGAGATGCAGGACAAGTACTTGCGCGATAACGAACGCATTAAGATCGACTACGCGTTAGTGCCACTGAGCAGCATTGATGCCAACTCGGTCAGTATCAGCAGGGCGCAGATTGAGGCATACTACAATAGCCATTTGGATGAGTTCAAGATCACCGAGCAGGCCTACTATACGGTCATCAAAGCGGTCAAGACTCCTTCGGATGCGGATAATGGCAAGGCGCAGGAAGAAATCAAAGCAATCAAGGCGCAACTCGACCAAGGCGCCGATTTCGCCACGCTGGCACAAGAAAAGACTCAGGATCCATCCGGCAAGAACACCGGCGGTGATCTTGGTTGGTTCTCGCGGGGACAGATGGTAGGGCCTTTTGATTCGGCTGCCTTCGCCATGAAGGACAGCGCGATCTCGGCGCCAGTCAAGACGCAGTTCGGTTACCACATCATCTATCGAAAAGGTCACCGCGTTACTGACGGCAAGGAGGAAGTCAACGCCGCTCATATCCTGATCAAGGTATCACCTTCACAGGAGACGATTGACGATCTCAGACAGAGAATACAGTCATTCCGCGACGAAGTGAACACGGGCAACTATTCGTCGTTACTGGCCCAGTACCGAGTGACCGAGGATGCGCAGCGCAAGCTTTTCCGTAATGGTGGTATCGTGGGCGTCGGTCGGGATGCGAATTTGGAAAAGTTCCTTTTTGAATCGAAGTCGAACACATTTTCCGATGTCTATGATCGTACCGATGCCTTCTATGTTTTTCGCGCCGATCGTATAGCTCCTGCGGGTACATCGCCGCTCGACGATGTTGCTTCTCTCATCGAGCGCAATCTAAAGAGCGAAGAACAGAAGAGAATGTCATATGCCCGCGCCGAGCAGATTTACAACGCCATTATGGGTGGCGCAACTCTGGCCGATGCCGCCAAATCGCAGGGCTTGACCAGTACGGAGACTCCATTCTTCGCACGCAGCGGCCGACTTCCAGTCATAGGTCAGGATGCGGCATTCATCGGCACCGCTTTTAGTCTCTCGCAGGCCAGTCGCTTCTCCAAACCAGTGATAACACAGGCCGGCGCCGCCGTAATTGAGTTCAAAGAGAAACTGGTAGCCAGTCTGGACGGATTTAGCGCGCAGCGGGACACGCTGAGATCACAGGAATTGCTGACGCTGCAGAATACTTACTGGGACAAGTGGTTCAACACTGTACGCGACGCTTCGAAAATCGAAGACTATCGGAAGGAACACTTCGGCGATCAATACTAAGATCGACCTGACGTAAGCTCGCTCTCAAGGCAGGTCATGTGGCCTGCCTTTTGTTTTGCCTCATGGGACTGTTGAAAAACCTCGCAATGACACGGTTTGGGCTTTTTCAACAGTCCCTCTATGGATAGTGGAACTCGATTTCGATTCGGCGATTGCGTTCGCGACCGGCAGCGGTGCGATTGGTGTCAATAGAGTGCGCTTTCCCCTCGCCGATGGCCTGCAGACGGGCCGAGTCAACGCCTTGAAGCACGAGATACTTCTTGATGGCGTCGGCACGTTCTTGCGACGTCTGTAGGTTGGTTGCCGCCGGTCCCTCGTCATCGGTGAAACCGGAAATTGTTGCGGTCACTTCTCTGAACGATCTCATCAGGGTAGCAATTGAATCGAGAGTGACGCGAACCTCTGCTATCTTGCTGATCTCCCCACCGGTGGATATCGTTCTCAAAATTCGCGTGTAGAAAAGCGCCGGAAAATCGGGACATCCATAATTATCAATGGGAATGCGTCGTGGCGTATCGGGACAGCGATCCAGCGCGTCTATCACACCGTCATGATCGGAATCAAGCGGACAACCGCTGGAATCCACTGTGACTTTTGGCGGCGTTGCGGCGCAACGGTCCAGATAGTCTGGCACGCCATCCCCGTCGGTATCCAACGGACAGCCGAATTCGTCCAGAAGGCCGCGAGCCTGCCGGGGTGTATCGGGACAGGTGTCGATGCCGTCGTAGACACCATCGTCATCTGCATCGTGTGGACATCCATCGACATTAACCAACGCCCCTTCGGGCGTGTCAGGGCACTTATCAAGCTTGTCGTCAACGCCATCAAGATCAGCATCGTCCTGCAATGGGGACTGCCCCGGCGTCATGGATACAAAACCTTCGCCGGCAAGAGACCGTGATTGGTCTACCAAAACAGTGTCACCTGTCAACCGATCGATCTCGGCTTGATAGACGCGACGCGCGTAGGGTGGCGGTTCGAACTTGTCACGACCGTCGAATTCCTTCAATAAGCTTCTGGGCTTGCCGCCAAAATTGACTGATAATCCCGCCATGATCCGAAAGAGCGCCCGCGAACGAGCATTGATTACAGACTGCGCGAAATCGGTATTGATGCCGGTGAAGTAGGTCAGATCGGCTTCCACCGCCAGCCCGATTCGGTTACCGAACAGTTTCTCAAATCCAAAACCGGCTGTACCGCCGAGTTCCCAAGCCGAGTAGTCAACCTCAGCGTCTGATTTGTCAAGCACGAGCACAGGTTTGTGGTCAGCCCTATTGGCGATCTTCCAGACCACCAAATCAGCGGTCAGCGCGATGTATGGCGTGATGCCCTTGCGGCGGTGCAGATAAAACTCGGGACCGAGCGACACGCTGGTGGTCGTCCACTTTCGATTCGCACGCGCTTTGTCGAGTTTGAGAACCGATGCGCTAATCGAATCGTTGTAGATGGCCGAGTATCCGGTAGCAAGGATAACCCCGGTCTGCGGTGAAAGCATGTATTGAATGTGACCGCTGACGATTGGCGATATCAGCCAGACCTGAGCCGAGTCGTTCAAGGCCGGTTGCGCCCCCCCGAAAGAAAAGTGTAGCGAGTAGGGTCTGTCCTTGATGCCTGCCTGTAAAGGCAAAAAGAGGGCTACCAGATGTAGCATTGCCAGAGCGATGAACAAACGGGTTTGCCGCATATCATATATAGATATCGGCCTAAATGAGGGAGATCAATACAACTTCCGGATGCGAGCGCCCGTGTAGTAATGGGTCAGAATCTGCTGATAGGTGTAGCCGACACGGGCCATTCCGATAGCGCCACACTGGCACATACCAACGCCGTGCCCGTAACCATAACCGATAACATGTACCTGTTGCACAACGCCATTGTCGTCACGGTCAAGGTTGATTACGAAATTGGTTGAGGGCATAATTCCCGGTTTGTCGTGGCGACCCAGTGCCCAGCGTATCTGATCTTTGTGCAGCACCACGCTGCCACGGTCCGTAGTGAGTTGGATGGCTTTGATGCGTCCGCCGGATGTGCGGTCCGATGTGGTCGCTTCAATCAGTCGTTCGCCAATCTTGCCGATGTCGCCGTTGGCCGTTCTGATGTAGTTGCGGATGTGATCGAGGAATTCGGATGTCGAATATAGTTCGTTCCAATCGAAGAACTTCGACCAGCGGCAGAAGTCGCTGTCCGCGACGCCGACCAAATAGGGACGCGCCCCTTTGTCCCAGACTTCTTCAATGTTGTCAGTCCTGCCGCCGCAGGTCGAGTGATAGTAGGCATCAATCAAGTCATTTTCGTACATGAGGACTTCTCCGCGTGTGGCTTTGGCGGCTCGGTTAGTGATGTCCTGCTCACCGGCAATTCCCGTATACACCTGATCGCCGATATCGTTGATCAGATCGTACTCGCGATCAGGATACTTGTCTGTGGTAATGAAAGCGTAGGTTCGGGCAGCCACGGCTTGCGCTTTAACGGCCTCAAACTCGTCCTCGGTGCGATTGCCGATCTCGGGCTGCAATACGCCGCGCAAGTAATCCTCGATATTGAGCACATTGACAGAGTAGAATGAATCGCTTTTGAGCGGATGAAACTCGAAGATGCCATGAAACATCCGGTCGTTAAGACGAAGCTTTTTTTGGGGGCCGGCAATGATCGTAACCTTGCGAAGACGTTGCTCAAGCAGATTGCCCTTCTGATCAAGAAGATTCAGCCAGCCACTAGCCGCTTTCACAACGACCGGGGTGGCCGAGTAGTATGCCGACTTCTCGTCGTTTGTGTCCCAGGTTCGGACCATAAAACTCCCTTTGGCGCTGATCGTCACGTCAACATCCCCCTGCAAAACGCGGACACGTATCCAGGGGCGTTTCAGTCCATCGTAGCCCTGTTGGCGTAGAGCATACCCCATGTAGGAACAGGAGAGCGACAGCAACAGTGTCGAAAGAACAACGGCAGTAAGAAGACGTCTCATGGTTGCGAGATTTTCCCCAGAACAGACTGTCGAGACGCGCCAGTCACTGCCGGAATGTTGCCGGCCTCGGCTTCAATCGTGAGATTTGCCAAGTAGGCAAATGCCTCCGCCTCGACATACTCAGGATCAGAGCCGTAGTCTGCCGTAGAGACCACTCGCTGATCACCGAAGAACTGTTTTAAGCGCGATAAGATGTAATCGTTAAACACTCCGCCGCCACAAATGAGCAGCCGGTCAGGTGTTGCGCCGTTGCCCATGCTGCTGATGGCATCGACAATGGTGATTGCCGTCAGTTCACTGACGGTGGCGACAACGCTTTCTTTGTTGATCTGTCCCATGGTTGCGAGCAAATGATGCTGATCCGTGAGTTCGAATACCTCTTTGCGGTCGAACGAGGTTGGCAATGAGCGGGTCAGCGTCTCGTCGCGACGCAAGCGCCCCAGCAAGTCCGGATCGACCCTGCCCGACAGCGCGATTCTGCCACCAGCGTCATAGGGTTGACCATACAAGACCTGCATGCAACTGTCGATCAGACAATTCCCGGGGCCGGTGTCGGTGGCAGCTATTCGATCCGTGCCGTCAAGCAGTGTGATGTTGGCGATGCCGCCGATGTTGATGATCACCCGCAGGCAATCGGGTTTGGCAAATCGACATTGATGATAGATCGGAACCAGCGGCGCACCGGAGCCACCGAGGGCAATATCGGCGGCACGAAAATCGGATACGGTGAAAATGCCAAGTCGCTTGGCGATAACTTCGGCTTCCCCGATCTGCAGCGTCCCGCGATGGCGGCTGCCGAGGATCAGACGCGGCTGCGACAAATGCGCAATGGTCTGACCATGGGAGCCAATCAGATCGACGCTTGCTAACGGTAAGCCGTTAACGCGGCAAAACGTCTCGACACATTCGGCATAGAAGTGCCCGAGATAGTAGGATAGCGCCACCAGTTCATGGAGATTGGCGCTACCGACATGGGCGACATCGAGCAGCTTACTTCGCAAAATGTCGGGATACGGAAAGGATTGCGAGAGGATGTTCCGTATGTGGCGCTGACGTACCTCAACGTCACATAAGGCGACGTCAAGTCCATCAGTCGAAGTCCCCGACATCAGGCCGATCGTACGGCGAGTGGATTTATCTGTTAGGGCGCTGAGCCGGGTCAGGGTTTTCTCCTTGTGCCTTCAGCCGTTCCAGTTTGAACCGCCGGATGCGATCGCTACTCTCTTCGAGCCGCTGCGCCAGCGCAGGATCGGACGCCGCCGCCTGCGTGATTGCCTCAGTCACAGGGATGATATTATCCGAAAGATTGCCGTAAATCAAGAGATCACTTCCCGCAAGAATTGCTTTGATGCCGGCCTCTGCAGTCAAAACCCCTTCGAGAGCTCCCGCCATCAGCAGATCATCCGTGATTACCGGTCCGGTAAAGCCAAGGTATTCCCGCAGTTCCTGCCGCACAAACACGCTGCTGAAAGTGGCAATCGCATTGGCGTCTATCTGCGGCGCCAGCAGATGCGTCACCATGATCATGTCAACCTGCGCGTCGATAGCAGCCCGAAAGGGAATGTAATCGCGTTGCCGAAAATCGGCGAGCGATTGGTCTGATCTCGAGACCACATTGTGGGGATCGCCGTAAGACGACGCCAAACCGGGAAAATGCTTAGCACAGGAAAGCACGCCTTGCTCTCGCAGGCATTTGATCTGCAGCCTGACCATATCCGCCATTTCTTCCGGATCGCTCGAATAGCTGCGTGAATGAATGACATGTGCGACATCATCTGGCGCAAGATCGCAGACCGGAATCAGGTTTAGATTGACACCGGCTTTGTGCAAATGCTCGGCAGTTTGCGCAGTGGCGGACAGCAGACCCTCAGCATCGTGTTGCAACCCGTAGTGGCGCGGTGATGGATAGGAAGGGAAGTCACCGGCAAAACGCACGACCCTTCCCCCTTCCTGATCGACAGCGAGCAATACAGGGACTTCAGTCAGTGAGTGAATCTGTGCGGTCAGTTCGGAGAGGTGCGCGTCGGTGGAGTAGTTGCGGGCGAACAGGATAACGCCGCCGAGCGAGTTGGCTTGCAGCAGTGTCCGGAAATCGTCGGGAAGTGCGCCTCCGTCAAACCCGCACACAAGCATCGAACCAAGACAGCGTCGCAGATCACCCATCAAACCGTCGCGACCGCGTTCTTTCCCTGCCCCTTCGCGAGGTACATTGCTCGATCGACCAGTTGTACGATTTCTTCTTCATTGCGGCCGTTATCAGGGAACGTGGTGATGCCAATAGAGACGGTGGCGTGCAGGAGCGGATATTTCACACCGTCGCCAAAACGGGAATTGTCGACTTCAGACCGGATACGTTCGGCAATCAAGTG
>CAIVAP010000007.1 GCA_903903945.1 uncultured bacterium
ATGCGCGACGCTCTGGAGCGTGCGCGTAAGGCACGTTTGCAAATACTTGACGTCATGGGGCTGACCATCGCCGAGCCGCGTAAGGATCTTTCCGTCTATGCGCCGCGAATTATCACAATCAAGATCAAACCAGATCGCATCGGTGAGGTGATTGGGCCGGGTGGCAAGATGATCCGTTCAATCATCGAGCAAACCGGCGCTAAGATCGATATTGAAGATGACGGCACTGTACAAATAGCGTCTGTTGATTCCGTAGGTGGTCTCAAGGCGCGGGATATCATCCTGGCGATGGTTGAAGAGCCGGAACTCAATAGGGTTTATCAGGGCAAAGTCAGGCGTATCGCTGACTTCGGCGCCTTTGTTGAGATCCTGCCAAACAGAGATGGACTGCTTCATGTGTCCGAAATTGCCTATCACCGTGTCGAGAGAGTCGAAGACGAGATGAAACTCGGCGATATCATCGAAGTTAAGGTGCTGGCCGTCGAACCTGATGGCAAAATCCGTCTTTCCAGAAAGGCGCTGTTGCCGAGACCGGAAGGCATGGGGCCGGAGCGCGAACGTCCGAACTTTGGTGATGGTGATCGTCCCCGTCGAAATGATGGCGACGGCAGGGGTTCCGATCGCGGCAGGGGGCGCCGCTAGTTGACATCGCCATATCGTCGCACCGTGCTCGGTAACGGCTTGCGCGTTGTAAGTGAAAAGATGCCGAACGTAAAATCAGTTTCGGTCGGCATCTGGGTTGACGTTGGCAGCCGTCAGGAATCGCCGCGCGAGAATGGTATCTCGCACTTCATCGAGCACATGTGCTTCAAAGGAACGCGCCGTCGCAACGCCAAGGAAATCGCCCAGTCGCTGGAGACCCTTGGCGGCACCTTGAACGCTTTTACGTCTCGTGAAAATACCTGTTTCTATGCGCGCGTCCTTGATGAGCACTTCGAACTTGGCTTTGATGTTCTCGCTGACATCACGACCCAGTCGCTGTTCGACGGTGGCGAATTCGAGAAGGAAAAAGATGTTATCTGCGAGGAAATCAAGGATGTCTTTGATACTCCCGGTGACATCGTACATGACTACTTTGCGGCTACACTGTGGAATGCGCATCCACTCGGACAGACAATCATGGGTGAGGCCAAAGGGATCAGGGCGCTGCAGCGCCGCGATTTGCTTGGTTTCACGCGCCGGCACTACACGACCGACCGCATCGTCCTCTCCGCAGCCGGCGCCGTAGATCACGACCGACTGGTCGATCTGGCGCGCAGGAAACTCGTCTTTCCAAAATCGACTACTAAGAAGCAGCTCAAAGCGCCATCGCATCGAGAAGGCCGCAAGAAAATCTTCCGCCGCAAGTTGTCTCAGACCCACGTGTGCATTGGCTTTCCCAGTATTCAATTCGCCGATCCCCGCAAGTACCACGCCTTGTTGCTGAATACTTTGCTCGGCGCCGGCATGGGGTCACGATTGTTCCAGACGGTACGCGAAGAGCGAGGGCTGGCCTATACGGTTTATTCGTATCAGGATTTTTATCACGACACGGGCGTCTTTGGACTCTACCTCGGTACGGACAGCAACAAGACTGCTGAAGCAGTCAATTTGGTGTTGCAGGAGTTGGCCGCCGTTGCGGATGACTCGATTACCCAAGAGGAAGTCGATCGGGCGAAATCGCAGTTGAAGGGGAGTCTGATTCTTTCGTTGGAAGGCTCGCACAATCGGATGAATCGACTTGGTCGTCTTGAGTTGTTTCAGCATACCTTTGTGCCACTCGAGCAGTCGGCGGCGCAAATCAACGCGGTCACACTTGCTGACGTGCGAGCCATCGCCGGCGAGATTTTCCGCGAGAAGTTGCTGACCATGGTCGTGCTC
Organism: uncultured bacterium; assembly: GCA_903903945.1. Lineage (GTDB taxonomy): Bacteria > Zixibacteria > MSB-5A5 > CAIYYT01 > CAIYYT01 > CAIYYT01. The sequence goes on from CAIVAP010000007.1 coordinate 1,861, forward strand.
GGCCCTGTAGGCAACAGCCTGCTTAAGCAAATCGATTGGTCGATTCTTCAACACTGATGACGCCCGGCGTGCTGATAATTCTCGCCGGCATTATTTTGCTGACCATTCTTATCTCGCCAGTCTTCTGCAGGCGATTCCACACACATGGACGAATTCTGGCCCTGCATAGTCTGCAACCAAAGTTTCTCGATTTCGGTGCGGTGTCGGCCAAGACCCTCAATCAGGTGATAGACGGATGCCGCAATCGAGGTCTACGCATCGGCACGATTGAGGAAGCCATTCTGCGAGAGGACACGGTCGCTATCACCTTTGATGATGGCTATGATGACATCTTGCAGATGTTGCCATTGCTCGGCGAACACCGGATAACGATCACCGTTTTTGTGCCTACGGCTTTCATTGGCAAAACGAATTCATGGGACAGCTTCCTCCTCAAGAACAAGCGCCGCCATCTGTCAGAGGAGCAAATCAAGCAACTCGTCGCCGCCGGAGTGGAGTTTGGTTCACATTCGCACTCGCACTGCGATCTGTCGCGTTTGAAAGATGACGCGATTGAAGAAGAGTTGCGCAAATCGAAGAATATCCTTGAGGCACTGACTGGCAGGGAAGTTAAGTACATCGCTTATCCATTCGGCCGTGGCGACAATCGCGTGTCAGCAATTGCTCGTCGCCTCGGATATCAGGCAGGTATCTGGTCGTCAGCACGTGTCGCCGACGTTTTCAATGTCGGCAGAACGCCGCTCAACCGTTTCGACACGCAGTTGACAATCAACGCCAAGTTGCATCCCGGTATTCTGTCGGGCTCCGAGTATCTCAAAAGCCTGATTATCAGCCGCTTCTCGCATCTCACCCCCTTGATCGCACGCTTTAGTTCACCGAGCGCCAGCCGATAATCTCCAGTAAGCTAAAAAACCCTTGCGTGGAAACCGAATTCTCCTATTTTCCGCAAGTATTTTCTTGGGATGAAAGTCAGGTCCTTGTGACGGAATGTTATATTGAAGACATCGGCAAACATGTGGGCGAACAAGTTACGCTCAAGGGCTGGGTTTATAACACTCGCTCGTCCGGCAAAGTCAGATTCATTATCTTCCGCGACGGGACCGGGATGATTCAGGCCGTGTTAGCTAAGGGGGAGACTCCGGAAGAGGACTTCGCCAAATTCGATCAACTTACTCAAGAGTCTTCGATCATAATCTCCGGTCCGATCAAGGAAGAGCCGCGCGCCGAAGGCGAATATGAAATGATGGTCAAGAAACTGGAGATCGTCCAGGTCTCGACAGACTATCCGATCACGCCCAAGGAGCACAGTACCGGCTTTCTCATGGCGAACCGCCATCTCTGGCTGCGTTCAACCCGGCAGTATCATATACTGCGCGTTCGCAACGAGATCATTCAGGCCATTCGTCAGTATTTCTATGAACGCGGCTACGTCCTGATCGACACACCCATTTTGACCGGTTCTATCGGTGAAGGAGCTTCCACGCTGTTCGAGACGCAGTATTTCGATCTCGGCAAGGCGTACCTCGCACAGACCGGGCAGCTCTATCTCGAGGCCGCCTGCATGTCACACGGCAAAGTCTACTGCTTCGGCCCAACATTCCGCGCGGAGAAATCCAAAACGCGTCGGCATCTGACCGAATTTTGGATGATCGAAGCGGAAGTCGCCTATATGGATTTGGTGGGTGACATGGATCTCCAGGAGGACATGCTTTGCTATGTCGTCGAGTGGGTACTCGATAAGTCGTCGGAACATCTGGTGGCGTTGGAACGTGACCTGATGCCGTTGCTATCTGTGAAGAAGCCGTTTCATCGCATCAGCTACGATGATGCTGTGACGAAATTACAGGGCGCCGGCTCGCAGATACAATGGGGTGACGATCTGGGTGGTGAAGACGAAACGATTTTGACAAAGATGTACGACCGTCCGATTTTCGTATACAACTACCCGCGCGATGCCAAGGCGTTCTATATGAAGCGCAACCCGGAGAATCCCAAGACTGTGCTTTGCGCTGATCTGTTGGCTCCGGAGGGTTATGGCGAAATCATCGGTGGGTCACAACGTGAAGATAATTATGATTATCTGGTCGAGGCGATTCAGCGGCATAATTTACCGCTGGAACCATTCGGCTGGTATCTTGACTTACGCAAGTACGGTTCGGTGCCGCATTCCGGCTTCGGACTCGGCGTTGAGCGCACGGTCGCGTGGCTCTGCGGATTGCCGCATCTCCGCGAGACCATACCGTTCGCGCGCACGCTATATAGA
>CAIVAP010000008.1 GCA_903903945.1 uncultured bacterium
AAACTCCATTCTCAACTCGGTAGAGGGTCGTCTTCACACGCAGAACCGCAGCAGCACTACGGTCCGTATTCCAAACTGGGACCTGTCTCAGAATGAGACTGTCCATGCTTCTCGGCGCTTCATCGCCTTTGTAAAACGTTAATCCCGAAAGCTTGGTGTTGTCCCAAACCACAATGTCACCAACCCTCCCGCTGCTATCGGCAACGATGCCCTTACTGAACGAACTGGTGATTGCCGCATTCGTATCGCCATCCAGCAAGTGTACGGTCTGCAAACGTCGATCTGCCGGCGGAACAGTGTTCATTGTGATCGTGACGAAGTAGTTGACGAGGTTTCTGACAATACCGCCATCCCACCATTTTGCTCGAAGTTGATCGCTGGTCCACTTGGTGTAGGCTCTTCGTGCGCCCTCATTCTGTGGGTCATGAAATATGTAGCTGATGGTCTGGCTGCTGCCGGCGTTGGTGATTTCGTAGCCCACGATAACTATCTGGTGGTCGATGACATTGGCCAACACGGGCTTGCCTTCGTCCAACTTCTTGATAACATAGTCTTCCCAGTTCGCATACTGCGCCCACGTGGTCTTTTCCGCCGTCAACGACAGTTCGAACTCCGTCCGCGTCTTGATATCTCCCATGCTCGACCAGCCGTAACCATCATTTTTCCCGACACCAGTCCATGCCAGAATCTTGTAGATTTCGTCATTAGCCAGAACCGACTTATACCCCTTCATGAACGACAGCCACGCAGCGGCCCAGCAGTTGTCGCCGTCCTGCTCGTAGTATGGCATCGGAATCAGCAACTGCCCGGTAGTCGCCGTATATCCCGGTCCCTTCTCGATGACGTAGGCCCCTTTGCCGACATCGACCTGACCATTGGCCAACTTGGCCGGAGACATCGAGGCGCTTCCCAGCGGCACCGTGAAAGTGTCGTTAGTCGTATTAACCGTTCCGGTGAGATAAGTGATCGCGGCTGCACCGGGAGCTTCATAAACGATTCCGATACGATCGGGGCGTTGCGTCTGCTCCAAGGGAATCTTTATTGAACTTCCGGAAAGTGTGCCCGTGTAATCCAGTCTCAGAACCGTCTGAAAAGATGCTGCGAACAGTGTGTCACTCTCAAGCTGCGACAGCGTTACCGGGGTCGAACCCGTCACTGCTCCCGCGGGCACCGAGAGAGTCATCCCGTTTTTCAGTTTCAGGTCAGCACCCGTTGAGGTCACCGTTGTCTTGACCTCATCGACAACTTTCGGCCCGTCTGGCTTGTCGTTGTTCGGGCTATTTGACTTTGAGCAACTGACACTCATCAAGAGAGCAGATGTCAGCACAATCATGAGTGCCGAGTAGCGAAGAAACTTGTGCATTAACAACTTCATGCTAGCCGTCCTTTCGTTGCGTTGAGTGTACTATTTCGAAAGGGATGTCGCAAGGACTCGCGCGGGACGCCCGTCGTCACGCCTCTCTCGAAGAGTAAAGTGTAATTCCTATTTCGTGTCTCCCGGCGGCAGGAAGCCGATGTTCTTCTCTTCCGGCATTCCCTGTATTTTGATCTCGCCGAACTTCTCTTCGTACTTTTTGAGGTTGTCCTCAAGGGTCTTGAGAAGTGATTTGGCGTTTTGCGGGGTCATAATTATACGCGCGAACACCCGGGCTTTGGGAACTCCGGGCAGGAACCGGGCAAAATCAAAGATGATTTCCGAGGGGGAATGGCCGATCATCACCAGATTCGAGTAAATTCCTTCGGCTTCACTTTCGCGTAGTTCAAGC
>CAIVAP010000009.1 GCA_903903945.1 uncultured bacterium
CCCGGTATTGGTGAAGGAATTCCTGCAAAAACAGGACGCCCTGACGGTCGAGATTGCGCCGGAGCTTTTAGAGCGGTTGGTGGCATACGACTGGCCGGGCAACATCCGCGAACTTGAGAACCTGATCGAGCGGATGGTCGTACTCCGCAAGTCGGACAAACTTACCGTCAGCGACCTCCCTGCTGACTTCGCTCAGACTACTCCAAATCAAGCTGCAGGTCAAAACCGCTTCGGTTTTGACAAGGCTTCAACTTCTGCACGGGAAGCCGTCAGCTTCCAAGAAGCACAGCGGCGGTCAATTGTCAACGCTCTGGAACAATGCCATTGGAACAAGACCAAAGCAGCGGAGCTACTGCAAATTCCGAGACATATTTTGGTGTATCGGATGAAGCAGTTGGGGATCCGGAGCCAGTAGTTCAATGCCTATTCTTGCCAAATTGGTAGACGAGCCCTACAGACCCACCGCCTTCGAAGATACCTCTTGTCGATCCCCAGCGAAACGAGGCGTCGACGAGAATTCCTCTCGAAAGTCGGATTCTCCCCTGATGCAGCATCCCGACATTATGGTACTGCCCCGCACTCAGACCATTGAACAAAAACACTTTGCCCGCGGGGATGCTGAAGCCCAGGTTGAAACTGCCGCCACCGGAAACGAGCGGCATATCCTCGTTGAAACTGCCGAGGATGTAGCTGCCTCGGTAGATGTTTAGACGTAGGTGACTCGAAAACCTTGGACCCGTTTCGATGTGGCCGCCAAAATGAATCGGTACATTCTCCGATACGTAACCCACTCCCAGACCAAAGCGAGAGAACTCAAGACTAACGCTGGGATTGAGATAGTCGAACGTATATTCAGCGCGCTCCGTGTAATTCGAAAGACTTGCCAGTTGCAGATTGGAACTGAAGTGGCCACCTCGCAATCCCACCACCAATGGCGAGTTCGTTCCAGGTGGAACGGCCAGATAAGCTGCCCCGCCATACTCCGAGAAATTGTTGGCCGTCGTCCGCGTCTCACCGTTGCAGCCCTGAACAAACGCGGCGAACCGTCCGGCGCCGCCATAGGCGCCAATGGAGAGATTGGTGGAGTCAGGATTGCCCTGATAGATTCCGATCGGAAGTCCCAGAACAACGCAGAAACACATGCCGTTCTTGATCTTACTTAGGATTGTCATCCGGCCTTCTTTCGTGACGGTTCAACCTATAAGTTAAAGATACTGAAAAAATGGAAAAAAACAATGGCTTTACGAGGAACTCTTATATACGTTGTAACGTATATACGTCTGGAAGTATGAAGAACGAACAAGACAATAAGGCACTCGCACCGGCGCTAATGGCGTTGGCAGACAAAACGCGGTTGAAGATTCTGCTGATGCTGGAGTCCAAGCCGCGCACGGTCGGTGAGATTGTCGATTTCTTCGACCTGTCCCAGCCGACGATTACCCGTCACCTGCAGCATTTGCTCAAAGCCGGACTGGTGATCCGACAGAAACAGGCGCAGAAAGTGTTCTATCGGTTGAACGCCGACAAGATCAAGAGTTTCTGTCTGGAGTTGGTTGGTTGTTTCCCCTGCTGCTGCACGACCGTTTCGATTGATAAACTGGCCGCTTCGAAGCATAGTGATAGATCACGGACGACCCCCAAGGGCACCGGCCGTGCCGGCAAGAAACCAGTCAAACCACAAGGAGTGAAGAGATGAAACGCTATACCATGCCGCGCGTAGCACATTGTTGCTCCGGCTCTATAGAACCGTCCCGGGCAGGACGTTAAACGGCCTTATGAGTGTCTCGTTCGGGGTCTCACTTGAGACCCCGAACCTCTTGGGATCGATCAGCACCACGGCATTTAGCGCCAAGACCGCAGATGGCCTGACAGTCCGGATCAGAATTGGCCATTGGCATCTGTTTTAATCACGAGAATATCCCAGTACTCAGGGGGCCGGTCGAAACCGGCTTGGCCTGCGAGGAAGTACCCGCCGTCGATTGACAGGGCCGTTGAGAGTATCTCCTGATCGGTGCCGGCGCTATTGTTCTTGAAGACCCTTGACCAGACCTCACTCCCGGAAGCGTCGGTCTTTACAATATAGGCATCGCCGGCGCCGACAGCATCGGGCTTAGTGTAACCTCCTACCAAAAAGCCTCGATCCGGAGTGGGCAGAACGCACTTGCCACCTCCACGCGCAAACCTTCTTGTCCAAAGCGAGTCTCCTTGCGAGTCAACCTTGAGAAGAAAGACATCTCCTGCCTGACATCCAGTGACGACAAACCCGCTGTCAGCGGCAGCACACATCGAGACTTGGATAGCGCCTTGAAGTGATAAGCCGAAAGTCCTAGCCCAAATCGAATCCCCGGAAGCGGTTGTTTTTGCGATGTATGGGCAGAAGCCAGATCGAGAGGTATAACCGGCAACGACGTAGCCCCCATCTGGAGCAACCACTACTGAGTTTCCGCGCGCGGCGGCCGCAAATGTCTTCTCCCAAACTGAATTTCCGAAAGCGTCCATTTTCATCAGAAGAAGAACCCCCGTCCTCTGCTGAATAGAACCGGAATCTCCGGTGATGACTAGGCCCCCATCGTTTGTTGCCACAACAGAGTACGCTGAGCTGTTCTCATATCTCGTCGTCCAAAGCGAGTCGCCATTTGCATCGATTTTCATCAGGTAGATATCAGACCACGGAAACGTACTGCCGGCAATTACGTAACCGCTGTCGGAAGTCGGGCAGATTGACCACCCATAATCATAGGGATACCCCCCAAACGTTCTGGCCCAAACAGAGTCGCCCACTGCATTGAGCCTGAGCACGAAGACGTCGTAGTCTCCTTCGGGGCCTCCGGGAGAATCGGTATAGCCCGCGACAATGCAGCCACCGTCTGCCGTCGCGGTCACTGAAGTGGCGTGATCATGGCAACCCCAAGCGAAGATTCGCGTCCAGGTCTTGCCTGCCGTCGGGGAACCGGGCGATGCGCAGTGATCGCTACAGGAAACCAGGCAAAACAGACTCGAAACAAGTGCCACAAAGATTAAGGCTCTTGGTTTGCTGAATATCTTGCACCTCTATTGAATGATCATTATCCTCGATTACCTGGTCGAGAGCCGCCATTGGCCATGGTCAAACGTCCGATCTTCCTCGGGCAGCAGCTGCCCTTGCACATGAGTATTGAGTTCGCTGATGGCAGTGTCAAGTAGATTCGGAAAGGCTTGTAGAGAATGGTGTCAATGGAAAGATCTTAAAACTGCCTCCGCATCGACTCCTTGTCCTGCGCATCAGTATGATCGACGAAATACGTGCTCGTGCCCTTCGGTTTCTTCAGTCGCAACCGATCCTTGCCCATTAGCCGATTGACTAGTGCGATTGGCGTCACCAGCAAATAGAAAATTATCGCAGTGACAATGGGGGAGACAATGCGGCCGAGGACATAGGTGGCGGCCATCCAAACGAAGTAGACCAATCTGCCGACCGGCGGGACGAAGTAGCAGACGACACTGAGGACCAGGCCGCACCCGAAAAACCACCCCGCAACACGGTACTTGCCACCCAACAAGAGAATGAGGTTGGCCAACGCGAAGGCAATCAGCATGGTCACTGAGAAATATCTGATCTCACGCCGGGTTGGATGCCAGTTGATTCTGCCTAACACGCAATTCCTCCCCGCACGAACCACGCGCTGGATTCCCGCCTTCGCGGGAATGACATGAGGAGGGGCGGGAACGACATGATCGGCTGCATCAATGACCGCAGGGCGGATTCCTGCCCGACGTATGGAGTCGCGACTAAAGTCGCTCCTACAAGTTGCCCCAGCAGCATATTTGGTTTATCTGTAGGAGCGACTTCAGTCGCGACCTTGCGCAGATGGAAACAAGATAACGTCACAGTCTTCCGCATCAGTCGACTCCGAAACTCTTGCGGTACTTTTCCGCGCCGGGATACAGCGGCTGCTCCGATTTGTGCAGCACGAAAGTCTCCAAAACGAGCATATCCATATCGGTAAACATAAAACAGCGATACGCCTCTTGCGGCGTGTTGACAATCGGCTCACCACGGATGTTGAAACTGGTATTGACAATCACGCTACAGCCGGTGCGTTCTTTGAAGGCGTGAATAATGTCGTAGAAAACACCGTTACGCTCTTTGGTCACGGTTTGCAAACGTCCGGAGTAATCGACATGCGTCACCGCCGGCACGGGTGACCGAATAGAGCGCAGGCGATCAATTCCTCGGAGACTCTGCTCTGCTTCCGACGGTCGGTTGCGAATTGATTCTTTGATCGGCTCCACCAGCAGCATGTAGGGGCTGTCGCAGTCGCCTTCGAAGTAATCGGCGACATCCTCACGCAAAACCGCCGGCGCAAATGGCCGGAATGACTCGCGGAATTTGATTTTGAGATTGAGCTTGGACTGCATCTCCGGCGAGCGCGGATCGGCCAGGATGCTGCGTGCACCCAACGCCCGCGGACCAAATTCCATTCTCCCCTGTAACAACCCGACGACTTTCTGCCGGTCAATTGCCTCCGCAATGACAGTCGGTATTTCTTTACGTTCGCGCTTCTGATAGACCGCACCAATCGAATCGAGCCAGTGCGCAATTTCGTCCTCACTGTACGACGGCCCGAGATAGCTTCCCGACTGGCTGTCCATGACCTGAGGTACACGCTCGTTGCCGAGAAAGATGTGCCATGCCGCGAGTGCAGCGCCAATGGCCCCACCTGCGTCACCGGCTGCCGGTTGGATGAACAGATTATCGAACATCCCGGAACGTCGGATCAACCCATTGGCAACGGAATTGAGCGCACAGCCACCTGCCAGACAGAGATTCTTCTCCCCCGTAATCTCTTTGGCGTGACGCGCCAGCTTGAGCATAATCTGATCGGTGACCTCCTGAATGGACGCGGCGATATCCAATTGCTTCTCGTTAAACGGTTCCTCCGGTCGCTTCGGCTTCATACCAAACAGGTCATGAAACTTGCGCGACGTCATCCGCAGACCATGACAGTAATCGAAATACCGCATGTCCATCCAGAGCGAGCCGTCGTCTTTGACGTCAACCAGTTTTTCAAAAATCAGATCGACGTATTTGGGTTCGCCATAAGGCGCCAGCCCCATCAACTTGTATTCACCCGAGTTGACTGTGAAGCCGAGGTAGTAAGTGAACGCCGAATAGAGCAAACCCAGCGAATGCGGGAAACGGATCTCTTTCAGAATCTCGATGCGATTGCCTTCTCCCCTTCCAATCGTGGTAGTGCTCCACTCGCCGACACCGTCGATAGTCACAATAGCCGCGCGCGCAAACGGCGATGGATAAAATGCCGATGCCGCGTGTGACAGATGATGTCGGGAGAACAGAATCCCACCGTCGAAACCTTCGCCGATACCCCGTTTGATCTCGCGCGGAATATGTAGCTTGAAATTCAACCAGAGTGACAACGCCTTGGAGAACGAACGAAAACCGCGCGGCGCAAAAGCAAAATAAGTATCAAGCAGGCGTTCGAAAGTCAGCAATGGTTTGTCGTAGTAGCAGACAACATCAACCTGATCTGCCACGATTCCGGCGTAGTCGAGACAAAAGCGGACAGCGTTGGCGGGAAAGCGCGCATCATGTTTGACGCGGCTGAACCGTTCCTCTTGCGCCGCCGCAATGATCTTGCCATCGCGACACAACGCCGCCGCCGAATCATGATAGAACGCCGAGATACCGAGGATGAAGGTCATCGAGAGGGAAGATCGGTGACGATTGCATATGGGTCAAGAGGTATCGGATGGAGGGAATGACCTATTCCCAACTCACCTGTTGAGAAACTAATATCTACCTGCGAGTACGTCAAGTTGCCTTTCGACTCCTCGGACCGATTGTTCTTCTCCTCGGCCTCGTACCGCCCGACTTGGCTCTCAACTGAGGCGCACTGTAATCGAACGCGAACCTCCACTCGTCCCATCGTGAGACGAAATCCTCCAGTCCGTCTGCTAGGGTTTTCTTGAACGTGGCAGAATCACCGCGGTGTCTTGACCACATAGAGTCACGAATTGAATCACCGGTGAGACGCGGCGTTATTTCGGTTCGAAAGTATCGACATCGGTGTGCAGCCCAACACAACAATATGAAGTCATCTTTGTAAGGTCTCTGCCCCATTGAACCCAGAAATCCCTTCGCATGCATAACAAGCAATTCATCGAGCTTGTCCAAGATTTCTTCGGCCGTTATCGCTCTTGTCATTTCGGAGTCTCCCTAAGAAACTGTCCTGTCATTTGTCGTCGCTTGAGGTCACGGCCGTCTTTAGCGTTCTAAGAACTAGCGCAACCCGAACCTCACTCCCAACACAAAAAAAGGTGTCCAGTCAACCTGAACACCTCGAAATTACGAAGAGCAAGAAATGTCCGAATTACTTCTTCGGTGGAATGATCGCATCCTTGCAGGCCTTGGCGACACGGAACTTCACCACGGTCTTGGCCGGAATCTTGATCGCTTCGCCGGTCTGCGGATTGCGGCCCATACGCGCCTTGCGGTTGGCTTTCACCAGTTTGCCGAAACCGGGCAACGTGAACTCGCCGGCCTTCTTGGCTTCGCTAACGGCGGTCATGTGCAGAGTGTCGAAGAATTTGCTGACTTGAACTTTGGTCATGCCGTTTTTGTCGGCCAACGCGGTGACAAGCTGTGATTTCGTCAGCGGCTTGTTTGCCATGGTTTCCTCCCACGGTTTGAGTTTAATCAGTCTTTACAAGGGTGAAAACTGCCTAACATTCATCTCACCCTGTATTTACAACGTCTCGGGAGTAGTTAATAAGCAGTATCAAAATGTTTGGCAATATAAAAATCACAAAAACATGATGTTTTTTCAAATATTTTGGGGTCTGACCCCACTGCAGACCGCTTGAACAGCGGCCGTAAGGATCCGGCGCTTGGAGCGGCAGACGTTTGGGCATTTGCAACCATCCGCCTGAGATACAAATCGCCGTCCCGCGGCAGCGGTGCATTTGGGTTTGGACAACGGGTGGAGAACGGATAAATTACCGGACTGATGGTTGTCACATTGACAAGGACTGGTTGACGATGTTCTGTAACTACCCGGTTGCGCTGCCGTTTTATCTGATTGCAGCGGCGCTGTTGTTCTTCGCTGTCTTTCCACGCTACCTTGAAGCCGTTATCAAGTCCAAGCTCGTCTGGTTAGCGGGAGCGGCGCTGTTCACAGCCGGCATGTTGCTGCTACCGTCGCAAAATCATCTTCTTGGTGATGGGATGCTGCGCTTGGCGGACGCCGGCCAGACGATCACGTATACGGAGCCACTGGACATCCTGGTACATCGGTTGATCTATTTGCTTGTCGGATCATCACTTTGGAGCTACCGGATTGTCGGCTTCGTGACCGGCCTGTTCTACCTGAATGGAATTCGTCTGCTGGTGAGATTCGGCATGAGTCCGATTGAGAAGGCAATCATCGCTTTGGCGTTTTTGTGCACGGCCACGATTCAGTTTTACTTCGGTTATGTTGAGAGTTACGGGTTGATCAATCTCTTCATCCTCTACTATCTGTATTTCGCGTGGAAATGTGTTAAAGAAGAGCGGGTGACCGCGGCGCCGGCGGTGTTTTTCGCGTTGGCAACAATGTCGCATCTGTCGGGAGCAGCCCTGTTTCCCTCCTTGGTTTTTCTTTACAAGGACAGATTCCCGAGGGCCGTCAAATATGCTTTGCCGTTGGCGATACTTGCCGTTGGCGTCGTGTTTTTCTTTGGCCATTACTGGCGTCATCTGGTCACGCTGCTACCAAACGACTATTCGACCTATTCCCTGTTTTCTGGGGCGCACCTGCGGGATCTGCTCTGCCTGCTGCTGTTGGTGTCTCCGTCGTTTTATCTTGCGCTGATCGGCAAACGCTGGGAAAAAACAACGACCTTCACCGTGATCGCTCTCGCGGGAACGCTGCTGTTCACCATAATGATCGACCCGGTGTTGGGAGCTATCCGCGACTGGGATATGCTGTCTGTGTTCGCGTTACCCCTGGCCGGAATGATCGCGTTGCGGGCGCCGAGGCGGGTGATAATCGTGGTCATCCTGGCGGTAACGATTGTCACGCGAATCATCCCGTGGCTCGTTTTCAACGTCGAACTACGGACCGAGTTTGTGAAACAGATGCTCGCCGACGACATTCACTATTCCGAGCATTTCGGCAAAGGGCACCGTCTCGATAGCTGGGGAATTCTGTTGTACAAAATCGGTGACCACAAGGGGGCCAAAGAGGCGTGGGAAAAGCGGCTCACTTTCAGTCCAGACCAACCCAACACCCTGTCGATGCTGGCGCCACTGCTGTTCAAGATGGACGAGTTTCCTGAAGCGTATCAGACCTACCTGCGAATGCTGGAGCTGCAACCGGATAATCCTGAGTATCGCTATCGAGCGAGCTATCTCCTCTTTCGGATGGGAGACAATGACAACGCACAACGCCTGCTGACTAACGCGTCCCCCGAGTTCCGCGATAACCCCAGCACAGCACGTCTGCTTGCCGGCATTCTCGCCGCCACCGGTCACCACCGGGAAGCAATAGAGATCATCGAAAAGACACCGCTCCAGGACGCAGACGGCTACTTGCCGTACATGCTGGCCAAGAGCTGTCTGGAAGTGGGCCGAAACGATCTGGCGAGACAGTTGATCGGTCGCGCCTTGGAATTGGATTCATCCGACCAGACCTACCGCGAACTCGCAGATCGAATTCCCCAACGGTAGTACCAGCTTGACACAGCCCCGGGTTGGCAGTTAGATTAGGACCTATGCCGGCCAACTTGACTCCGCCATACAAAGCTGCCGAGCAGCGTTATCGAGAAGCGACTGACGACGCCGCTCGTTTAGAAGCACTCAATGAGATGATGCAGCTAATCCCCAAGCATAAGGGGACGGAGAAGCTGCAAGCGGAAATCAAAGCCAAGATTGCCAAACTTAAAAAGGCGCCGGCGGCAAAGCCGGGGGGCGCCAAAGCCAAATCACTGGACAATATCCCGCGCGAGGGGGCCGGGCAGATTCCGCTCGTTGGGCCGCCTAACTGCGGGAAGTCGCAGTTCCTGAGGGCGGTGACGCACGCACACCCAGAGGTGGCCGACTATCCTTTCACAACCCGCGTGCCAACGGCCGGCATGATGCCGTGGGAAAATGTCAAGTTTCAGTTGATCGACTTGCCGCCGATCGCTCATCAGTCATTTGAAGGATGGATGACTTCGCTGTTGTTTCGCGCCGATGCAATTTTCCTCTTCGCCGATCTATCGTCCGATGATTTGCTGGATGACTTGGAACAGGCGCTGGTAATCCTTAAGGAACATCGGATTTCGCTCGATCACCCCGAGTTTGAGGTGAGCGCTGAGGACTACTCTCTGGACGAGGTCTCCAAGCGAACCTTCTTGATCGCAAACAAGGCCGATCTGGACGAAGATGACATTCGGCTCGGATTCCTGCAAGAGAGCTACGGTACCAAGTATCCGATCTACCCGATCAATTCACAGGCCGGAGAAGGCGTAGTAGCGCTGGAAACCGATCTGTTCCGCTCGCTTAAGCTTCTGCGTGTGTATACCAAGACTCCCGGACATCCCGCCGATCTCAACGATCCAATCGTGCTATCGGCGCCGGCGACCGTGGAGGACGCCGCCTATCAGATTCACAAGGATTTCGCGCAACGGCTGGCTTACGCCAAAATTTGGGGCAAGGGGAAGTTCGAAGGGGCGCACGTGCATAACGGTTTCGTGCTCACTGACGGGGATGTCCTTGAATTTCATCTTAAGTAGTAATCCGCAACAACGATGTCGAGCACCTTGGGACTGCGATCCCGACCTGCGACTTCTCTCCACCATAATGTTACCCGCCGGCGTATCTAACTTTGTTCAGACGTGGACTACGGGCACTTGGCAGATGAACCAAGTGGTCGAACGACGGCAAGAAATTCGTGTTCTGCTCCAACCGCGACAACGAACAACCCGGCGAAACAAACGTGTTTGTCGCGGATTGGGTGGACTAGGCGGCAAATCGCATTTTCCATTTGGGAATAATCGTTGCAGTGATATATTCCCGCTGTGGACGCTAAAGAGAGTTTCAAGGGCAATTTGTCGTTGCTGGCGGAATTCTGGCGCTTTGTCCGCTATCGCAAGCGCTACTGGTTAATTCCGTTTTTTGCCGTCATTTTTTTACTGGCAGTATTTATCGTCCTGACCGAAAGCAGCGCCTTCGCGCCGTTTATTTACTCACTTTTCTGAGCAAGGCAGGCATGAAAATATGAAACCATCCAAGGTTATTCTGGCAATTCTGATCACGATAGCACTTTTGTTTGTTGCTCGCCGCGCATCACAAAGGCAGGTTCCGGTAGTAATAGAGACGACAACTTACGGCGAATTGACGTTCAGCCATACCTGCAACCATATCTTCAAGGGAGACAACACGACCGCTGACTTGGATGTGATTGTCAGTGGCGGATTAGTGCCTGAGGACGCCGTCATCGCACTTTACTACGAGCCGCGGACGACGGATACAACTGAAACAAGCAATCGTGCGGCGCGAGTGGAGGCAATCACGATTCCCGGGCACGGTCTGGTTTATCGGGTCTCAGTACCGAATCAAGGCCGGGGATCGGAGTTTTCCTATCGTTTCCAATTGGAGGATGCCGCTGGAAGAATACTGGCCACGATTCCCGTCGAAGAGAGTAGAGACAAACCGAAGCAGCTCTGGTTCCGGTTTGAGGGTCCTCGTTCGACCCCATTGCTGGTCGCTCACATCCTCTGTATGTTCGGCAGTTTTTTGCTGATGGTCATGGTGATTCTTACCGCTTTCGAAGACATGAGAAACAGGGCAGTGAGAATCCGTCTCGGCAAACAGACCCTGTGGGCAACAATAATCCTCTTCCTCGGGACATTTCCGATCGGCATCTGGCTGGAGCATCAGGTCTATGGGACTTACTGGACGGGAATTCCCTTTGGACGCGACATCACCGATTCCAAAGCTCTGGTAATCTTCATCTATTGGCTGATTATGCTCTACTTGCTGAGGGGTTCGGCTCTGAGCGGCGATCCTCGCAAGGATGTAATAGGCGCAACAGCGGCCCGCTGGGTAGCGGTTGTCGGCGTCGTGTTGTCGCTGGCACTGTATCTTGTACCGCATAGTTCCGGTAGTTTTTAGAATTGAGCAAGCCTTCGCGCCAGACGCATCGCTACGTTCTCTTCAGTATCATCACTCTAATGGCAATTCTTCTCATTGCCGAAAGCGTTTTGCGTGTAGGCGGTATCAGTCCTCGCGTTGATAATCCCTTCTTCATGCTGGTTCGAGTCTTCGAATATCCAGACTACTTTCAGAAAGACCACTCCCTCTTCTGGCGCCTGCGATCTAATATCAGGCAAGGAACTGAGTTTCTGGTGCCCGGATCGTACCGCACGAATTCGTTGGGATTGCGGGGAGACGACGCGTCGCTCTCGGTTGACAACAGTCGAACGCGCATCGCCTGTTTTGGCAATTCCTGTACTTTCGGGTGGCGACTGCAAGAAGAGGAAACCTACGAACAGCAGTTGGAGCAAAAGCTAAACGCGCAGGTCGCGGAAGCGCGGTTTGAGGTCTATAACTGCGGCGTACCGGGTTATTCCACTTTCCAAGGGTTGCGGATGCTGCGGGAGTTCTTGCCGATCCTGAAACCTCAGATTGTGACCATTTGCTACGGCTGGAATGACCACTGGGCGGCTGGGTTCGATATCGAGGACAAAGATCAGCGGACAGCACCGCAGTGGGTGTTGAATGCGCAGAACCTTTTGTCCGAAAGCTATTTATACCGCAGCATCAAATACTTGCTGCTGGCGAAATACGAGAAGACAAGGCAGTACCGGTTCGACCGCCAATCGGTGCACTATCGGGTGTCGCTGGATGACTTTGCTGTTAACCTTAGCGATATCATAGCCTTCTGCCGATCGAACGGAGCCAAGCCGGTTTTGCTCACCACTCCGGTTGGCGACGTTGACCCCGGCGTAATCAACGCAATGGAAAGTCATCACGAACGCTACAACCAAACCGTGCGGCGGATTGCCGGCGAACTAACAGTGCCGTTGGTCGACGTTGCCGCACTTTTCTTGGACCACCCGGAGTATTACGACAACCCCAAGGTCGATTTCATCCATTACAACGCCAAGGGGGCCGAACGAATCGCCACGGCATTGGCTGAGACAATCGATAGTCTGCGCTGAGATTTTATCGCGAGCAAACGAAATGGAATCCTGACGCAGATTTAATGGGCGATTCGCTATAAAACTTCGTAGTATTTTTCAAGTTGTCGTCAGATGAATTGAATTTGGTATCATCCTCTGACGACACTACTGACGATGCGTCTTCTGAAACTACTGCACTGGCTACTACTGACATTCGCGATAACTGCGTCGATACCGGCAACTCTGCCCGCCGCAGTAAGCCCCATTGCCATTGACTCGGTCGAGATGCAGGATTATCGCCGCATTTGGGGCAGTCCTTCCGGATGCTTCTACTTTCTGAGACAGAATAGCTTTGAAGTCCGGCAGTTTGCGCAGAACAAGACAGTGGCGCAAGCGCTGAGCGCCAACGAAAAATTGATTTCTTCTGACAAGGGCAACTACTTTGCCCAACTAACTTACAGCAGCTTCTTGCCCACATCCCTTCGCGTGACCGAAATTCGGGTATACAGTTGTACCGGTCAATTGATCTGGGGCTTGCGCGATCCGGGATGTAGCTCTTTCATACTCTCTGATGAGTCATCCATTGCCGTCGGGATCGCCGGCGCCGAGGGATTGCCGGAATCGTCGCTTCTATTTTTCGGCAGCAACGGCACTCAGGTGGGCAGCGCCAAAGTTGACAATTTCTCCAGCGGTCGGTTTTCGGAGGATGGTGAGTTCTTCTTCGCCATCTCCAGCGGCAAAGGCCTGATCAAATTCACAACCTCCGGCAAAGAGGTCTTCCGCTACAGCGACTGCAACCGTTACAATGTTAGCCGCGATGGCGAGCTGGTTGCGATCTACAAAGACTCGCTGCTCAACATCTACCGGGAGCAGATGCTAGTCACTTCTCGGGAGATTCCCGAGTTGACGGTGCGTGATGTGCGGTTCTCGTTTAATGATCGCTTCGCAGCGATTCTCCTGACCCAACGATTGCAGCTATTCGATCTCGACAGTTCGAGGCTGGTCTGGGAATATTCCCTGCCCGATTCCGCATATCAGTTCTTCCACTTTGATTCCGATTCGAACTTCACCTATTTCGCCTGTTCCACCAACAATTCCACGGATGCTCCGGAACGGCGCAATACCCGCGGTCAAGCGTTGCTGATCGATGCCAATGGCAAACCCGTCTGGCAGACGGAACTAAGTTACGCGGACTGGTCGGTGAAGTACCCTGAAGTCAAGATTGATCTGCCCGCGCGTATCCTGACGCTTCTGACCGCCGAGAGATTCCGGATTTATAGCTTCTAAATTTAGTATTCCATTACAAAGCGCGAGACCGACGACAAAAACGAATGTCTGACGGCGTTTTTGGAGAAACGTGCGGCAGGGTTTAGGGGGAGTTGGGAGACAAGCACGTCAAAACTGGAAAGGGTTCTAACCTATCCGACCAAGTAGCCCCCAAAAATTCCCTTGACAGTTGTCAATCTGGACGTTAAGCTATATGGCATAGCAAGGAGATATTAAATGTTTAAGTGGTTTGTCTCAGCTTTGTGGCTGGTGTCAATCTTCATGTTTGCCAGCCACACTAACGCATCAGTTTGGTTCGTTTGTCCGGATTCAGCGGCAGGCATGACCCACAGCAGTTGGTACGTCCAACCGCGTTCTGCTTTTAGCACGATCCAAGGCGCTTTGGACGCTTGCTCGACAGGGGATACCGTAGTTGTGGCACCTGGCTCGTACTTCGAGCAAATCGTCTGGCCCAATACGATGGGTATTGATCTCATTAGCGCATTCGGCCCCGAACTTACCATTATCAACGCAGATGGCCATGGGCGGGTGATAACTATGGCTGAAGACTTGTCTCAAAACACAATCATCGATGGCTTCACGCTTATCAACGGGAATGCCAAGCATAATTCACCCGATAGCTGTGGTGGGGCAGTCTATTGCCTGAATTCATCACCGACGATACAGAACAACATTATTCGCGACAACTCTGCATACTATAGAGGGGGAGGCATATATTGTGAGCGCAGCAGTCCTCTCATCCTCGGCAACATAATTAAAGACAACGGCACAACGTTGGGTAACGGAGGTGGAATCAGTTGCTTCAATGGATCTGCCGCGATGATTCAGGAGAATCAGTTCATCAATAACAGTGCAACCTCTGGAGGTGCAATAGAGTGCATGGAGAATTCCGACGCTGACATCCAGAACTGCACATTAAATGCCAATCGCGCCAGTTCTGGGGGAGGAGTTCTCACCGGATGGGAGGGGCAATTTGGTGGCCCCAGTTCCTGTATAACAATGCACTACACCAACTTGTTTGGCAATAGACCGGATGGTTTGCACGACGGCAATTGGTATTGCCACGCAAACGCAAAAGAGTGCTGGTGGGGACATTCGGCTGGTCCTGACAGCGGTGATGGCGCACTAAGTGCTCAATACGACCCTTGGCTGACACAAGAGATCAGATTCGATGTCTCAATAGTTTCCATCGAATCACCATCCACAGCGGTGAATTCCGGTGCCATTTACCAGCCGAAGATCGTTGTCAAGAATGACTGCAATTACCCCTATCCAATCTCCTTCTTCACTGCCAAGTGCACGATCGGCGGCTATCAGGATTACGTGAGGGTTAGCAGATCCGTTCTGAAAGACTCAATAGTGGAAGTCGTTTTTGCAGATTGGACGGCTCCACCAATGGGAAGTGATTCAGTTCAGATGACTGTCACAATTTTCTATGCCGTAGACAACGACTTGGCAAACAACACTATTTCGAGGCAACTCAAGGCAGAGCCGAGCGCTGCGGATGATAGAGATGTTTCATCCGTACCTTCTTCCCCGGAACTCCTCCAAAATTTCCCGAATCCATTTAATCCTACGACTCAAATCGGGTACGTTGTCGACAGAGCCTGCATAGTGGAGTTGACGATACACAATATTATCGGCCAGAAGTTAGCAACTCTTGTCAGCGAATTCCAGCCCAAGGGTCGTAAGCAAGTGATATGGAATGGCAGAGATGATGAGGGCAACGTGGTTGCAAGCGGAGTCTATTTTTACAGACTGAAGGCAGGGGAACGCTCGTACACGAGAAAAATGATAATTCTCAAATGACGTTTTGAGCATTTCTGTAGCGGCAGTGACTTGGCTTTCCAAGCTCAGTTCGGTAGCTCACCCAAAGCACACTGTCGAGTGGGTTCAATAATATGGCCGTTGTTCTCCTTGCGCGAACAGCCTCCAAGAGTCGTCAGAAAAACGTGTCAAAACCGCAAGGATTTTGATCCACACAACTGCGGGCAGCCGTCACGCCACAACACTTATTGACATAGTTAAGCGCCTTCCAAACACCAACCGGCGGTTGGATGAACTGCATCCAACCGCCCGGTTTGCTTTGCAGGAAAATCCCCTACTCCTCTTGAAGAGGAGGTCTATAAAGAGATTTTACTTGGCCGCAGCTTTTTTGTTGAGAATCTTCGCCAGACGACTTTTCTTACGCGAAGCCGTCTTTTTGTGAAGGATGTTGCGCTTGACCGCTTTGTCCAATAGAGATGTCAACTCCGTCAGTTTCTTCGCCCCTTCCGGGATCCCTTCGGCTTCGGCCAAAGCTTTGGTCTTGGACTTGATGGTTGACTTGATGGCGCGATTCGCGAGATTCGCTTTGACTGACTGTTTATGTCTTTTCTTAACCGACTTATGTTCCGCCAATTGCTATACCTCCAAATGAAATTAAATAATTCAACGCGGTATTATACGCCTCGGGACGCGGAAGTCAATTGAAAAGTGTCGCTGAAAAATCGAGTTTGGCGAAATCGGCGGGCATAGTCTCCGCCGCCACTTTCGTCTCCCGCTTGCTGGGACTGGTGCGTGAGCAGGTTACCGCCTACCTTTTCGGCGCGTCCGATCAGGTGGATGCGTTCAAATCGGCGTTTCGTATCCCCAATCTGCTTCGTGATATGTTCGCCGAGGGGGCCCTTTCGGCGGGATTTGTACCAATCTTCTCCGAAAAACTGAGGACTGGCAGTAAAGAAGACGCTATCCGCTTTGCCGGAATGGTGTTTGGTGCACTGACGGCAATCGTGTCGGTCGTTGTGCTCTTGATGATGGTGTTTACACCCGAAATCGCGATCATGCTAGCCTCAGGATTCGAGAAGATTCCCGGCAAGCTGGCAGACACAATTCTGATGGGGCGGGTGATGATGCCGTTTTTGCTGATGATGGCATTGGCGGCGCTTCTCATGGGAGTCTCAAATTCCTTGGGATATTTCGGCGTCCCCGCGCTGGCGCCGGTTATGCTCAATCTCGGGATGATTATCTGCTCAATTGCGCTTTCCCCCTATGTCCATCCACCGGTATTGAGTATCGCCATCGGCGTATTGGTAGGCGGCTTCGGGCAGTTCGTGATGCAGTATATTGCGCTGCGACGAATCGGGTTTCGTTTTCAGATCATCTTCGATCTCGTTAATCCCGACCTGCTGCGATTGCTGCTCCTAATCATCCCCACTGTCATCGGACTGGCGGCCACACAGATCAATGTCGCCGTGATCACCAGAATTGCCTCCAATGATTCCGGCGCCGTTTCCTATCTTGACTATGCTTTTCGACTGCTGCATCTGCCCTTGGGGTTATTCGCAATTGCTATCGCTACGGTTGCTCTACCCAAGCTTGCCGGAGAAGCGGCGGGGGGGAATCTTCTCGGATTCAACCGCATTCATTCCAGCGCTCTGAGGCTGGGCCTATTTCTGAGCCTACCGGCGACGGTCGTGATGATTCTGCTGTCACGCGAAATTTGTGGCGCTGTTTATCAGTATGGCAAGTTTACTTCGGAAGACACGCTGCAGACGGCACGGGCGCTTTCCATGTATTGCGTCGGACTACCGTTTTTCACCTTAGTGAGAATTACGGTACCGGCGTTTTATGCGCTGAAAGACACGCGCACACCGGCACTGATTTCGGTCTTTAGTGTCGTGCTGAACATCTTTTTCTGTTTCCAATTACGCAGTGCCTACGGCTTTGTCGGTCTGGCGCTGGCCGCCTCGCTGGCGGGCGTCGCCAATTTTGCGCTGCTCACCTATCTGCTCAGGCGCCGAATTGACATTACCGGCGACAGAGACAACCTGATTGCCCTAAGCAAAATTGTTGCCGCCTCGTTGGTGACCGGAGTGATCGTCTGGTTGATGAAGCACTTTCTCTTTACGCAAATTCAGCATTCACGCCTGGTCAATCTTGGCACGGTAACCGCGATGCTCGCAGTAGCTGTCGCGGCATATCTGGTGTTGTGCAGGTGGTTGCGGATGGAGGAATGGACACGAGTTTCAGATGCGTTTACGAGACGGTTTAGGCGCTAACACAACGGAGGGGTAAGTGCGAACACCGGCGCTCTATGCGCTGATCTTCTTTGTCGGGGGGATTCTTCTCGCAACCAATACCGCTCTGCCTGCCATGGTCTACCTTGGCGTGGCCGTATTGGCGTCAGCGCTGGCGATGATTTGCTTCATCTTGGAGAAAGCGACAACAAGCCGGGCGGCGATTTGCCTGGCCGTCCTGTCAACGGGCGCGTTTTTGACGGAGCTGCAAAGCGCCGAGTTTCCCTCCAACCACATTTCGCGTTTTGCCTCTGCTGACCAGTTCATGACCGTCACCGGTATCGTTGTCTCCGAACCGGATATTCGTCCAACCAAGACTTATTTGGCCGTGCAAGTTGACTCGCTACAGTATCGTGATCGGGCAATTGCCGCTTGCGGGAATCTACGGCTGCAAATTCAAGCACCGACGTCGGCATTTGGCTATCGCGATCGAATCAAATTCACGGGCTACGTCAATCTCCCCTTTTCCGCCCGCAATCCGGGCGCATTCGACTATCGCCGCTATTTGCAGATCAGACAGATTAGCGCCACCGTGACCGTGCCCGGCGCCGACCGAATCACACAACTCCAGTCTGGCGCCTCGGAACCATTTGTGCGCTCCATCGTGACGCCCGTGCGCGACTACATCTCCTCGGTGTTCGAACGCTCCCTGCCATCGGAGCAGGCAGCGGTCATGAAAGGTTTTTTGATCGGCGATGTCCGCAACATCTCGCGTGAAGTCTATCAGCGCTTCAAAGACACCGGCACGCTGCATGTCTTGGCGGCGTCGGGAGCTAACGTCGGATATGTTGTTGCGACTTTGCTGATCGGTATCCGACTGTTTCGACTGCCAAGGCAGTATCGGATTTACCTGCTGATTGCCGGTGTCGTGATCTTCTCGTTCCTGGCCTACAATCAGCCCTCCGTAGTGCGTGCCGCGGTGATGGCAATCGTCACGTTGATCGGTATGGCGCTCTATCGAGACACCAATTGGCTGAACAACATTTCCGTTGCTGGAATGGTTATTCTGGTGTTCCGGCCCCTGTACCTGTTTGACCTTGGTTTTCAGCTCTCGTTTGGCGCCGCCTTCGCGCTGATACTGTTTATGCCAACTTGCGAGAAATGGATGCCCAAACCGACCAGTCTCATCCGAAAGGCAACGCGTTATTTCCTGATGATCTTTTACGGGAGTATCATTGCCCAACTTGGCGTGATACCAATACTGATCTACAATTTCCACACAGTGCCGCTGGTTAGTTTTGTGGCAAATCTGATAGTCGTGCCGCTGGTGGGTGTGGCCACGACACTCGGCATCATGCTGGTTTTCCTCTCAGCCATTCCGGTGGTTTCGACCCTGCTTGCCGAGATCCTGACCCTCACGCTCAAACTGACGCTCGCTTCAATCGACTACTTCCACGCCTTGCCGATTTCGCAGTTACGGCTGGGAGCACCACACCTGCTGGCGATCATCGCCTACTATTCGGCGCTACAATTTGTCTTCTTGTTCGTGTCCCGAAAGCGAATTGCCATGTTCGCCATTCTTCTGCTAATATCCACGAGCGCCCTGATTTGGAAAAATGTGCTTGCCGATGGCGGCAACGAGACCGAGATCACTTTTTTCGACACGCGCGACCTGACAACCGTCTTCATCAAACAGACAGGCGGACGAACCGTGCTAATCAATGGCGGCGGCGCCAATCAATCAGTGAATCTCGGCGAAGTCACGGTTCTGCCATTCCTGTTAGCCAAGGGAGTTAGCCATTTGGGCAGCGTTTTTTCGACGACTACGCAGTCCGGCAACATGCGCTCCCTGTTGTCGGCTATGGCTGGAGTGGAACAGAGCGCTCCCTCCGCAGTCGATGATAGCGCCTACTTGCAGTCGCTGACCGGTCGTATCGAACTTATCGACTCCAGCACGATCTTTTCCTATCGAGCCTCGAATTTCCTGCTGCTGACAGGCTCCACACCTGTGCAGAACTTGAACAATCTTCCCCCAACGATCAACGTGGTCGCTGCTGACTGGTACTATCTGAAGCAGGACGGCTTCGTCGCCTTCCTGAAGTCGTTCCATGTTGAAACGGTGATACTTACGAGCTATCCCACCCTCTACACTTCGAAAGAACCGCTTCGGCGACTCCGCGAAGAGCTTCCCAATTTGCCCACCCTCTCGGTGCTCGAATCTGGGGGCATTACGCTCCGACTTACCACCAGCGGTTTTCGGGTATTGGCAGCAGCCAATAGATGATCCGGCAAACGGATTATCAGACATAGGCCTTCTGCGTCGCGAAATCAAATCGTCTTAAAGAATTACCGAAAACCGCCCGATATAGAATATGAAGTAAACCGCGCTGGAGGAGTGTCCAGCGTGAATTATTGAACAGTAAACAAGCACTTAAAAAGCTCGAAACATGAGTTTTACCGGAAATCTACAGAC
>CAIVAP010000010.1 GCA_903903945.1 uncultured bacterium
CGTTTATCCGTGACCTTTTCGCACAAATGCCGGAATCGAAACTGCGCGGCTATCAACCGGGACGGTTTAGTTTCAATGTTAAGGGGGGTCGTTGCGAGGCATGCGAAGGGGACGGTATCATCAAGATCGAAATGCACTTCTTGCCGGACGTTTATGTTCCCTGCGAAGTCTGCGCTGGACAGCGCTATAACCGCGAGACACTGGAGATCAAGTATAAGGGCAAATCAATC
Source organism: uncultured bacterium (assembly GCA_903903945.1). GTDB lineage: Bacteria > Zixibacteria > MSB-5A5 > CAIYYT01 > CAIYYT01 > CAIYYT01. Next base: position 231 of record CAIVAP010000010.1, read on the forward strand.
GCCGAAGTGCTCGACATGACCGTCTCAGAGGCACTGCCGTTTTTTGTGAGTATTCCGCCGTTGCGCAAGAAGCTGGAAGTTCTCAATCAAGTCGGGCTAAGCTATGTCCATCTTGGACAGCAGGCGACCACACTCTCAGGGGGTGAAGCGCAGCGCGTCAAGCTTGCAACCGAGCTTTCCAAAACCGCGACCGGTAACACACTTTACATCCTCGATGAACCGACAACGGGGCTGCATTTTGAAGATATCAAGATGCTCCTGACGGTACTTAATGAACTGGTTGAGCGCGGCAACACCGTCGTTGTGATTGAACACAATCTGGACGTAATCAAAACGGCCGATTACATTATCGACCTCGGTCCCGAGGGGGGAGACGAAGGGGGCAGAGTTGTCGCCAGCGGCACACCGGAAGAAGTCGCGCGGGTGAAAGAGTCTTACACCGGACAGTTTCTGAAAGAGGAATTGGGTTTGTAGGAGCGGACTTCGTCCGCCGCAATTGCTACTTCTTCGCCGTATCAGAGACCGCCGACGTCTTAGTCGAATCCGTTCGTAGTTGGGTTGTCCTCGGTGGGTCGACAAGCGAGACATTCTGACATTCGCCGTATTGCTTGGTGCGCACGTACTCGAGGTTTTTCACCAAATCGCTTACCGGCCGATATCCCATGAGGTGTAATATGCGACAGCCGTTCGGTTCGACAAACCAGGTTGAGGGCACTTTTCGTGCATTGAACTCGCTTGTGGCAAACTCGGATTCGTTCATGCTGGCACCCTGATAGGTGATCTGGCGTTTTGACGCAGTTTCGATCTTGATCGGTACAAAAGAAGCGTTGAGAGTGGCAATCACCGAGCTATCAGGGAACACTTTCGCGAGCATCTTCTTGCAGTAGGGGCACCAACTGCCATAGAACCAGAGAAAGACCGGTTTGTTGTCGGACTTGGCCATGGCCAGCCCCTTCTCAAGATCGACCCAATGAATGCTGTCCTTGGGCGGAGCGGTCTGGGCGAACGAACTTTGAGATACTACCGTTAGGATGGCAGTCAGGGTCAGTGACAGCCAGAAGAACAAGTGCGATTTGTTGGTCGTAGTCATAGTAACCTCATCAGGTATATTTATCAGTTGCTGCAAGAACAGCCTTCCAATTATACTCAATTTGGTCGGGGCAGGCAGCAGGTTTTTGTACCGACCTGTCCCAGCAACGGCGCAGTTTTGACGAAATCCCGTTTCGCTGCGCAAGTGACGCGCGGCCGAGATTGTCACAAATAGGTGGGTGAAAACGCTACTGCGCTGCATATTCATGGGTAGACTATTTGCGAGACAACAAGCTATCGTAGCAGGTTACTCAAAACGAAAGGTGAAAGTTTATGCGCTCAATCATGATGCTTCTCGGCGCCATTGCGCTCTTTGGACTCGCCATTTCGGCATCTACTCTGGCAACCGACAGCGAGGCTGCGAAGGAAGCACTCAAGAAGGGTTCGTGGTCGCTGCAGTTCGGTGTCGGTCAAAACTTCACGCTTGCGAAATTTGAGGGGGCAACACTTTCGGTCAAGCGGCATTGCTCTCCAAACTCCGCGCTCAGGGCCGGCGTAACGACAAACCTCAGCCACAATGTTGAGAAGAACCTAAGAAACGCGAGCGAGTTCGACGTAAACGAGTCTGACGTGAACGTCAGTCTAGAGTATCTGCACTATTTCACACCCGGACGTAGAGTGACCGCCTTCGCCGGATCGGGGCCGAGTTTTGGATTCAGTCGTCAGACACAAGTGGCACTGCAGCGCTCTGTCCCCACATCCTCAAATCGGAACGAGAGCACACAGTGGAGCCTAGGAGCAAATCTGCTTTTCGGCGCCGAATGGTTTGTCACGCACGGAATCGCTCTATTTGCTGAGTACGATATCAGCTTCGGATACACGTCCAAGGTCCTCAAGGCAAGCAGCTCCAGCTATGGAATGACGGGACATACGGAGTCACACGATTACTCCCTGACTTCCCGTGGAGTCAGAATGGGCTTATCTGTGTACCTGTAGTCCTTCAGGACTCGAGAAATTCGATTTTCGCGAGCCGCCGTGGAATCAGTCTTCTTTGAAGATGTGAGAGCAGCAGCACGATCAATATCAACACGAACACAATCGTGCCATAACCGATAACTCCGCCGTAACCGGTGCGCGCGAGAATCCGCATCCCAACCATAACGGCTATCATCGGAATAAACATCGTGATCATCATGGCGCCGGTTCGCTGCCCGGACTTCATCGGTAGTGAGAACGGAATGCGCGGCGCGATCAAGGCAATCAGGTCGACGAGAACCAATAGCACAAAAAAGAGAACGACACAGTGCAAGATAGCATGCAAAATGCTGCCGAAGAAATAGGTCATCAACGCACACATAAAGACCAGATAGGGAATGCAGAAAAAAATCGTGGCGAAGCGGTTACTTGCCAGTACCAGACGAGTCCGGTCTGCCGGCGTTGTGTAATAGATCCACGCCGCTTGGTACGATGCGCTGTAAGCCGAACCAAAGATCACTATGCTGGGAATAAACGCCAGCGCCATGTAGACGGTGAAATTCGAACCACCTTTGGCGACAGCCAAAGCGACATTAAAGGGATCCGCCAGAACCTGTCCATCCTTCAGACCCATGTAAACATATAGCAGGGTAAGCGGTATTATCATCAACACCGACATCTTGTAACGGTTGTCATACTTAAACTGCTTGCGCATCAATTTCCAGATGACGCGATCTTCCGGAGCGCTGAACAACTGTAGCAGCCGATTGAACATTCCGGGACGCCCGCGTACCTCACTTTTGCTCTCGCTCTTGCTCTGTTGTTGTTCCACTGTTTCATTGAGTGTCTGCGCGTAGTCAATCGATAGCCGCGAGATGCCGAGGAAGTACATCACCACCAGACTTACCAGTCCGGCGATTGCCGCCCAGACTTGAGCGGGCGAGATACCACCGGTTAGAAACACCGGCCAGGCCGCAAACCATCCGGGCGGCAACAAGTACAAGTAAGTGAAATCGAATCCGGACTTTGACAGGGCAAACATGTTTTTGGCGAGATCCGGAAGGAACATATAGCCGCCATAGATGACAAATGTCATCAGGAACTGAAGGTAGCCAAGGTACCGGTGCATTTTCTCGCGGTTGCCCACGCGAAGCATCAGTGTATAGAATATCGCGAAAAACAGTGCGGCGGCCGTTCCCGCCGACCAGGACGCCAAAAACATCGTTGGGAACAACAGTACTTGCTTGTATGTGATGGCAGTAACTACCGCGGGTATCAGTCCCAAAGCCACTACCATCATTGTCACATAGATTGCCATGTGCAGAACTTTGGCTGCAAAGAAAGTGCGCGAATTGACCGGATGCGGCGCAAGGATCGGAAAATCATCAGGGCTGAGAATCAGATGCGAAAACTCCAGCAGGATCGTGACAGCCACGAAGACCATCTGCATGGCCAAGACGAAAAAAGCTCCGAGGAAGACATCATTGGCGCGGGTCACAACGCCGCTTAACATAGCCGACATGCCTAAATAGATCAATAGCACGAAGGCAATGGGCGGAATGCCGAGAAGACTCTTGCGCTCGCCACCAAAACGGCTTGACGAAGAGCGCATGTCGGTCTTGAGACTTGCTTTCAGTAGCGTCTTTAGTTGTCGTTTGTCGATCGGTTCTTTAGCCATTGTCGCCATTGCCGCGCTCAATCGCCCGCAGGATTCCGCGCGCCTGATCGTCGATATCGGTAGCGCCCGTCAGCCGGCTGAACGCCTCACCCAGAGTCGTCGCGCTCTGGTTTTCCATGATCTGTTGCGGCGTACCTTCGGTAAGCTTTTTGCCGCGGTCAATGATCAGCAGTTGGTCGCAGATACGCTCGACCACTTCCAGAACGTGCGAACAGAAGATCACTATGCGATTGTCACGCGCAAATTCCTTGATCAACTCCCGAAACAGCGATTGCGCATTGGCATCCAACCCCGAGAGTGGCTCATCAAGTATCAAGACGCGGGGGTTGTGTATGATACCACCGGCCAGCAGCAGCTTCTGCTTCATCCCCTTTGAGTAACCGGCAATGCGTTTGTCGGCGGCATCCTTCAGGTCGAGCAGCTCGATCAGCTTGTTTGCCTGCGGTTCGATGCCTTCGACCGGCAGATGGTGCAAATTGCAGACCATCTCCAGATGCTCGCGACCGGTCAAGTTTTCGTATAGCGCACACGATTCGGGCACAAAACCGAGATTAGCTTTGATCGCGTTGCCATCGGTCTTGATGTTGAGCCCGTTGATCGTGATCTCGCCGGTCGTGGCGGCCAGCATTCCGACCATAATCTTGACGGTCGTGCTCTTGCCGGCGCCATTGGGACCAAGCAAACCGTACACCTGGCCGTCGGCAATTTCGAAGCTCAGATCTTTAACGGCCCAGAGTGTTCCGTATTGTCGGGAAAGATTTTCGACCTTGATCAAGATGTCCTCTCAGTTATGCTTCAGTGCTCGATACCATATCGTACTATACTACGATTAATCTGCGAGAAGGTTGCTAGGCATCCCAGTTGTCGCGCTTGGACAAATAGACGATACCATCATGGATGTGATAGCCGAGTCGCTTGCTGAACAGAGTTAGTGAGGGTTCGTTCTCCTTGTCGATCAGACAGTAGATCACCAACGCACCCATCTTCTTCAGGCGTTCTTCACAGATGGCCACCAGCTTCTCAGCAATTCGCTGGCGGCGATACTGAGGGACAATCGCCAGCCGATTGACACAACCACGGCGACCGTCGAAGCTACCAATCACTGTGCCGATCAACTTGTCCTTAACGAATGCGCCGATAAACAGATCAGGCGCCCGGCTGATTTCAACTGTCATTCGGTCGCGATTGTCGCGACCCTTTGGCTTGTGACCGAGTCCGGCTTCATTCCAGACGCGAATGATTTCATCATAGTCGCTCGGATTAAGATTTCGATATTCTATTGACTCGCTCATGATTCCTTCTCCCTGCCGGCAAACTTTGCCGTAGTCTGCTGACATTGATCTTCGCGTGCCGCATTTAGAAGCTGCTTCAGGACAGGAAAGCCTTTCGCCGCATCAGCCAGCAATCGCTTATTGAACTCCCCCGATTTGATGCCGCCAAAGATTTCTTGCAGTTTGTCTTCAAGCTGCCGATCAAAGAGAGTCTGCATGGATTCCAATGAACCATAGGCCGCGGTCTTGGAGACATGCTCGATCATGCCGGCAGGGCCATGCTCTTCAATCATCGACGCCAGCATACGCAACTGATGTACCGTCTCCAAATAGGCGTTCTCCTGTGGAATGCCGTTCTCGATCATCGTTTGAAAGACGGCCATCGTCAAACCTGCCAATCCGCCGACCAACAGTGTTTGCTCGCCAAACAGGTCACCGAGAGTCTCATGTTCGAACGTCGTTTCATAAATGCCAGCCTTGTCGGCGCCGATTGCTGCTGCCAGCGATAGCCCGGTTCTGAGTGCTCTGCCCGAAACATCCCCAGCGACAGCCAGGAAACACGACATGCCGCTCCCTTGAACGTACTTGTCGCGTAGTTCCTTACCGGGTCCGTGGGGCGCCAGCAGAACCACATCATATCCGGGATTGGGAACTATGTTACCAAAATGAATATTCAGTCCATGCAGGAAGACCAACATGCGATTGCTGCGGTCTTCGTTCGAGAAATAACACCGGTAGAAGTCGGGCTGTTCGTGATCGGGTATCGCGAAAATGACAACGTCGCTCTTGTCGACGGCTGCCATTGATCGCAGGGGGAGTCGCTCGGAAAGCACCTGTTGCCGTGAGGCGCTGTTTTCGCGCAGCGCGACTTGCACGTTACAACCGGAATCGCGGAGATTGAGAGCAAACGCTCGTCCCTGTGACCCATAGCCGACGACGGTGATCTGCTTTTTCAGGATGAACTCAGGATCACAATCAGCGCTATAGTAAATCCGAGAAGGCGTCATCAGAGCGTGAGGTCTTTGAGTGTAAAGATCGGCTCGAAACGGTATCCCTGCGCTGTGAACGCTTCGCCGCCTCCAGCCAACCGATCGACAATCGCAATGACTTTGACGATCTTGCAGTCAGCATCTTTCAGCGCCTCGATGGCTTTGAATGACGACGAACCGGTGGTGACGACGTCCTCAATAATGACGACGTTCATGCCCGGCTTCAGCGGTCCTTCAATCCGTTTTTCACGACCGTGCGATGATTTCTCCTTACGAATGATTAGTCCGGCAAGCGGTCTGCCAGCGTCATGCGACAGCGCCGCTACCGCGCCGATGATCGGGTCAGCGCCCAGGGTTAGCCCGCCGATGGCATCCACGGTGTCACCCTTGATCATCTCCAGAATGGCACGTGCCAGAACATTGAGTCCTTCCGGCATCAACGACAGAAGTTTGCCATCGATGTAGTAGGTTGACCGCGCCCCCGAAGTAAGAATAAAATCGCCGTGAACCACAGCATTCTTATTGACCAGTTCGAGCAGTCTGGATTTGAGTATTTTGAGATCTTGTGACACATTAACTCCCATTGTGAAGGAGCAATATATCCGCGGGTTCGGGAGGTGTCAAGCGCGACGATTATTCGTAGCGCAGCGAATCAATCAGGTTCAGATTGAAGGTCGCGGAAATCTATACCAATGATGTTGGATGTAGCGAGACAGGGAGAGTCAGAGTGCAGCTCTTTTGAGGTTGACATTGGCCCGCTCAAATGGCTGATTGCATGGTATTCTATGCGGTCGAAAGGATGCCATTCTGGGCAGGAACAGGTCTAGGCGGCAACCAGATAAAGGTTGGAAAGCCGAAAAAGAGAAGCAACACAGCACTTGGTATGGCCGGGTGCTTGCATTCGCGAAGAGGCACGCACCGATTCTAATTGTTGTCTCAATAATCATCACTCTAGTAACTTGGATATTCCCAAGCCCCTGCCAGCTTTTCTATGAGCCCGAGCTAGTTGTCCAGCCGGTGAGCATGCTCATCTACACTGCCGGAATCGGACAGATGCCGAGACTCGAACTTGACTGTAGTGTCCGAAACACGAAAGGCGAGAGACATACCGTTCGAGTTGATTCAATCAGACATGACTACATAGGCGATAAGATTGATGCCTCCGACGATTCTTGCTTCTTGTCTCTGCCGGGAAAGGATGAGCAACTCTGGAGAATCAAAATAGCGAGTTCCCAGTTACAGAGGTGGTTGGCATTGCCGCAAGGACCTGAGACTTTCAGAGTCAGCGTGTTCCTGTCCGTAGTTGGTTATTCATGGAGCACTACCATCGAATTGGCAGACACGACTGTGCAAAAGTGCTCTTATTATCAATGCCCAGATCAGGAGTCAGTCCCGGCACAGGCTCTCAGACTGATGAATGAATATGCGATTACTCTTCAAGTCTTTGGGCATAGTGATGCCGGGGCACCTTGGAGCTTTGACTATTCGCCAGGCCACATCTTTCTGGATTTTCAAACGGCTAACTATCTTAGTTTTAACCAGGAGCTTGACAACCTAAAAGCAGGGAAGTTCATAGAGCTTGATCTTTCGATCTTCAACAATCGTTATGGCGGAGCGTTTATGGCCTTTCGCCGCTCGTCCAAACCGGGCGACGTCATTGTTAGTCGGCCGCAAGAGCTTCTGGGTGGCATGTCTTTCCCTGAGCGCTATCGGCTCCTCGGTCTCTCAGCCGACCTGCCATTTGACAGCCTCACTCAGTTTGTCGATTACAGATTTCGCATCACGGGCGCATCCGCTGTAGCCTCCAGATTCCAGAACAACAGACAGTATTTTCTCTATATAGTATGCGAGGACACTACCGGTGTCTTCGGTTTGATCGACAGTCTAGCAACGCAGGGTTATCGGACGGCAGTCTTAAGGGATAATCCTTTGAGATTCATCATGAATCACGTAAACAGAGCTTTCAGAGAAGAGAAAGCCCAGATGTTTGTTCCGGCAATACAAAGCAAATTGCCCCAGATCAATCAGGCTCTTGAGGCAGGGGGTAGCATCTTGCTTCAGCTAGAAGACCAAGACACTGACAACGCTGACCAAATGATGGCTGCAATTCGAAAGTACAATGTTTGGTCTTCACATGTTGACTGTATGGTTCAATTTGACGCGCGCCCTGTGCGATACCGTCCGCCGTTAGCCCCGTTTGCAATGACAAGGTATTTGCTCACAAACTTCTCCGCGGCCACGCGCCAAGTGAAGCTGCAACCCTCAGACTTCGCGTTCCATCGCCAGTGAGACACTCGCGGGTAAATGCCGGGGTCGTCCCAATCATGCTGTATAGAACATGGCGGAATTTGCTGCACGCTGCTCTCTGATGCAGAGAGGAGGCAATGGCACGGTTGCCATCGCATTACCGCATCTGGCTGATCCGGAAATTGAACGCTTGCAGCGCCTCGGCAGCGGCGTCGGCAAAATCCTTGCCTTTGGATGCGAAAATGACCCCTCGGGCAACGTTGATGACGACGATGCCGTCCAGCATTGTGCCGAATTCAACCGCCTTGGACAAATCGCCCCCTTGCGCGCCGACGCCCGGAATTAGAAACGGCAATTGCGGCGCTCTGAGGCGAATCTCGCGGATCTGCTCCGGTTGCGGTGCTCCGACCACGAGTCCAAGATTGCCGTCGGTATTCCAAGATGAGACTTTGTCGACAACGTGCATATAGAGCGGTTTGCCCTCGCAGTTAAGATACTGGAAATCCTTCGCGCCCGGATTGGAAGTGACCGCTAACACAAAGACAAAGCTGTCTTTGTACTTCATAAATGGTTCGATGGAGTCATAGCCCATATATGGCGACACTGTCACGGCATCCCCTTCAAGGTCGTCAAAGATCGCTTCAGCGTA
>CAIVAP010000011.1 GCA_903903945.1 uncultured bacterium
CGACTATGAAGATCTGGTCAAGTTCTGGGCGGAGTTCGCACCATTTGAGATGAACACGATCCTCTGCCACAAGAACAAAATGCGACAGATTCTCACTCTGACTGAGTTTAAGGATCCTCTGGCCGGATTCAAGTTTCAGTCGACCGGCGAACTGGTGTCTCCGCTTGGCGCCAAGCTGGTTCGCTGCGATGAGATTCCGTCCGACTTGATCGTTGGCATGGATTCACGATTCGCCGTCGAGGAAGTGATCAGCCAGCCGCTGATAGTCGAATATGATCGGATCATCGAACAGAAGTTCGAGGAGGCGGTCATCTCCGAATCAATCGCCTACGCCAAGCTCATCAAAGAAGCAGCGTTGGTGCTCGACGACACCTTCTAAGCTCACGGCAGGCTGTCCCGATAATTCGGGACAGCCCGCGCTAGAGAGGAAAGCATGCAGAAACTGATTGATACTTCCACAGCGTTTTATGGCGGCGGCAATTCGCCGACGAGAAGGTTGTTTACGGTCACGACCGGCGCCTACGCGGGCAGACAGATAGTCGTATATGCTGCGTCACCGTCAACGATCAAGTTCAGTTATGCTGATCCGCCATACACAAGCTGGTCGACACCGCAGACAATCGCGACAAATGCCGCCGATTATCCGGCGTCTGCCGTGATGGACGTTGACGGCAATGTCTACGTCGTTTTCTCGGCGCAAGCGACACTCGATCTTCTGTTTCGCAAACTCACATTTGCAGCGGGTGTCTGGACGGTCGGCAGTGAAGTAACCATCTACAATGGCAAAGACAATTTCTTCCCGACAATCCTTAAAGACGTTTTCGACCAATTGTGGGTTTGTTGGACTTGCTACGATTCCGCTTCCGGATACTACATCTTACGCTACAAACAGTCGGTCACCGAGGGTACGCTCTGGGGGAGTGGTCCGGCTGATGCCGGCGAAGCGATCACGGCCGGTTCGTCCGGATGCTATCACCAACTGGTCTACCTGCAGCCCTATATCTACTGCATCTACACTGATGCCGGTACCAAACTGGCATATCGTCGCATTCCCGAAGGCGGTACCAGTTTTGGTAACGAGACCACACTTTACACCGGATCGTCATTGACAGATGGTCTCTCGGTAGCCGTGTCGGAGGCGGGTGCTTTGGTCGGTGTCGCATTCAATGCTTCCGGCAAGCTATGGTATCTGGAGTACGACACCGACAGTTGGAGCGGCCTCCATGAATTGGCAACCAGTCCCGCTACGCCACCGCTATTGGTGTTCAACGGCACAACGGCATACGTGCTCTATGGCATGTCGGTCGGCACCGGTCAAACCGAGCTAATGTATCGCTGCAAAAGCGGTGTCGGTTTTGCGGCAGCGGTCAGTGTTTGTCCGGAATTGTCGCGGTTCAAGTATGTATTGCTTTATGACGCCAACGGAACTCCCGATTTCCGGGACCTGGGCACCGCCGCCGGCAACAGCACTGCCGCCGATGTATATCATCCGACTTCAAACAAGCTGATCCAGTCGGTTGGCGATGCCATTTATCTGGGATCTGACGAGATATTCGCGGCGTGCGTGATGATTCTCTCGACAGCAGGCGACACATCGGGCGCGGTGACCTGGGCCTATTTCGACGGCAGCAACTGGACGGCGTTTACGCCGCAATCCGGGGGCTACAACTTAGACCAACTCAGCAAGAAAGTGCGTCTCTGGAATGATTCGGCCAGTGCGCCCTCCAACTGGCAGAAGTCTACCGTCGCCAATCTCAATGCCTACTGGATCAGAATTACAGCCACGGCTGCATATACCACCGCGCCGATTGGGACACAAATCACGCCACTGGCAAACATCAACTATCTAAATCACTAAACGAGGCGAGGACATGGCATTTACTAACATGGATACGGTGCGGCAGCATCTGCGACAAGAGGGCGCTGTGCGTGACACGTTCGCTGATGTGACGGTGCAATTGCTCGCAGCATCACCAGTCGCGCTGCTGCATGCTAATCTCAAAGCCGGGACGGTCAGGGTTAAAGGCAAGGAGATCGGCACACCACAGTTTCAGGCCGTGACTTTGGCCGCGCAGCCGGTTGCATTGACGAGTCAGCAGGTTATCCCTGACAGCGTCGTGGTGGCATCAGACAGTTCGCTGGGTACGATCTATACCGAGAACACCGACTACCACGTTGACCACGTGGACGGCAAACTGGCGCGCATTGCTACGGGAATGATCGGTTCTGGGGTTGCTGTCGCGGTCTGGTACTACGCTTATCGACTCTACGTCGAAGGGGTCGACTTTGCGGTCAACTACGAGAAAGGGACAATCAGACGGATAACATCCGGCGTGATCGAAGACGGCCAAACCGTGTTTGTCGACTACCAGACGCTGACCGGTGGCTTTGACGACGCGCAGATAGCGAACGCAATCACTGAAGCGGATGATCTGCTGCTGAAGTTGATAGACGTGTCTTATCAGGACTCGGCAGATCAGACGCTCATTACGGCGGAGACTTATCTGGCACTCGCGATCTTGTGCCGGGCCAAAGCCGCTGCGGCATTGGAGACTACCAGCATGAGCGGCGCAGCCCAGATCGCGCAAGGTTGGCGGGAGTTGGCGGACAAGTACGACTTCGATGGCACGCAGTTGGCAGCGCGATTCGCAGGGCAGCGCCCGGCACTTAAGTCACCAATCGTGGTGACGGGAGGGATCGAGCGATGAACCCGACTCTGAGTTACCTGCTTGGCAAGAAGATGTGGTGGGTCTCCGGCGTCAATGTCTGGGGATCGGTTGCGGCATTCGAACCGCAGTTTGTCATTACCGAAACCGAAGGATCAACGAAACGCCTTGTGCATACGACGGTCGCGCTCGGCGGGTCGGTGCAGCAGCTTGGATATGGTGATCTGGCCGATGTCAAGGGCAACAAGCTTCCCGAACTACTGATCAATCCGCGCGTGCTGCCGATTGCGAAAGGCAATATCCCGGTGCTCGTGCAGGGGAGTGAAGGGGAGAAGACGTTTACATTGGCGAAAGCAATCCAAACCTCGCAGGTGGCGGCAGTCGACCTGCTGATAATTGAAATGGGGTGAAGGCAATGAAAAATCTGCAACTACAGGGACTATTGTGCCCGCATTGTGGTGTCGTGTTTTTCGCCGCGAGTGAGGGTGTATTCCGCCGCTGCCCGGTCTGCAGACACCGTTTCAAGAAGACGTCGTGCGAGCTTCTGGAAGCCAGTTTGGAGACGGAATAGCATGGCGAAAACGCCCGGGTCACCGAAAAAGCGTCCGAGTGATCTGGAAGTCCTGGAAGAAATTCAGGACAAGATCATTGAGGAGTTGCGCAGCAAGGAGATCAATCCGAAAGTCGGCGATCTCCTCAAGGCGCTGGAATTGAAAATGAAATTGAAGCTGCCGGAGGATGAGAAGCGGAAGATCTGGGAGCTTATCAATCAACTGCGGAAGGAGGAACTATCATCAGAAGCAGAGGAAACGAGGACTACGGACGCAGCGGCATCGGAATAGTCCTGTTGTGCGTGCTGCTATTCGGCGCGTCCCTGACGGCCGCGGGTAAACGTGCGGCGTTGGTTGTCGAAGATGTCGCCAACAAGGGCTACGACACCCTGTTGTATAACTCGTTGGTAAACGATTTGGAATACAGCACACGCTGGATTACACCAGACACCGTGGCGATTCGTACGCCGGCGTATTTCGACACGGCATTTGATGTGGTGATCTGGTGCGGCAATGAAGTCGCCATACCGGCGCCATCGGCAAACGCGGATACGGTGGCAAAGTCGCGGGTGGGATTTGTCAGTCTGCTGTCGGAGAATTGGAACGAGATCAATCTCGGAACCAACTCCGATGGCACTAACGGCCGCACCGTAGAGAACGCCGGGTTCGTGCGGGCGATCAATCGCAGCCATTGGATCACGCGGGTGCTTCAAGACACGGTGTTGTTGTGGACGCCGACATCGCTGGCCATCTACGGACTGGCATTCCCGGACACGTTTCATAACGTCGCACCGCTGATTATCGACAAAGACAACGCGGTCGATACGGCATTCGTGCATCTGGCTGTGGCCGACAGCGGCGGGACAATCATTAACACGGGTGATGGTAACAACATTGCCAAGGGCAGACGCGCGTTTCTGGGGTTGTTTTCGGTGACCCAAACGCAGCGAGACTCATGTCAATTCTACACAATTTTCACCCGCACTGTTGCCTGGGCGGCGCGCGATACGCTGAATCAGTTTGTCACGTACAACGCCTGTTTTAGCGGCTGGATTGAAATCGAGGATGCATTCGCGGAAAACTCATCCGGTACTGATTCGCTTGAGAGTTATGGCGGCTGGCCTGATCTTTACACCGGCTTCGACTTTGATCCGAAAGTAACGTTTATGAAGATCAAGAACGATGCCATGCAACGCAAGCTGTGGCAGTCGTCGCCGGTCGTGGAGCAGTTCAAAGTGCGCACGAAAGTCAAGGGGGTGGCAAACGACGCCGGCGATTCTCTGTGGGAGTCAACCAACGGAATCAAGCTGCTAAAGCTGCTCTGGAAGTGCGGTCGCGCGACAGGTCAGACGACCACCGACTATGTCTGCTGGACCTATCGGTACAAGCAAAGCCCCGATAGCTACCTGTGGAACATTGGCGGAGCGCGGGGACTCAACAGCGACGTGGTCGACACCGTGCTCGATTCACTGCACCAGAGCCGCGGCAACACAGCGACAGGCACCGTACTGACCTGGAACGTCCCACCCCAGTACGCAGTGCGAATGATCGGAGATACTCTGAATAACCACGGTTGGGTTTGGCACAACTACTGGAACAATCAAAACGGGCAGATCAACGACGCCGAGATCATCTATTATGCGTCGGAAGAAAGTGTTATCGCCAACCGACCGCAAATTCGAGTGCGGCTTTCAGCCTCCGGCGGTTCAGCGCGGCGACGTAGTGAGATAATCGGCGCGGGCTTGATAGGAGATTAAGATGAAAAGAATACTGGTAATGCTGCTGCTGTTTGCCAATATCGCAACGGCAGGTATCTGGGTGACACCTGCGTTTGTCGGCAACGGCACCAGCGATTCGGTGTTCGTCACCTTTTGTACTTTTGACACGACGCTTTATCCACGCCTTGCCGACGCCGACAGCATCATTGCGCTACGCTTTGGTCCTGGCAACACGCTGCTCGATTCGTTGTCGCAGACAGCCACGAATCTATTCAAGGTGCGCAAGGGCTGGTATGAGATCCATTATCGTGGCTCTAACTCAACTGGAACGCTCGGGAGTTATCGCGTTTATGCAAGAGTCAAGATCGGTGGCGATTGGCGTGGCGCGGCGTCAGCGGGCTATCGCGTGATCGGCGGCGACGTCGGCAACTACTTCGCCAAACTTGCGGCGGACGCTGATTCGATCAAGGACACGCTGGGATTGTTGACCCAGCGGACGACCGGATCGGGAAGTGGCGCATACTCCTGCACGTTGTCTGTGTTCGAATCGACCTCGCATTCGGCGATTCAGGGAGTATTCGTACGAGCGCTAAATGCGACCGAGACGGCAACGTCCGCGATAGGGAATTCGGACTCTAACGGAAGATTGATCTTTGCCCTCGATGCCGCGAGTTATCATCTATTGCCGTACTTGACCGGCTACGTATTCGGCAGTCTGCCACAAGCTGTAACCGTGACAACAGCGGGCGCTAACGATACGATCTGGGCGAGCCGATTTGATCCGGGAAGCCCACCGGCAGCATCGCTTTGCCGAGTTTATGGTTATGTGCAGACTTTGGGAGCCGGTGGATTGGGAGAAGTAGTGGTGACGGCACGGATTGCGAAGACGCCGCTGCAATACAATGGCGTTGTAGTGTCACCGTATGGTGTATCGACGGGAACGGATTCGACAGGTTACTGGTATCTTGATCTGATTCCGAACAGCGACTTGCAGCCCAATGACACGAAATACGATTTCACTTTCTACTACTCATCCGGGACGATTCTGAGAAAGCAAGTGGTCGTGCCTGATAGCGTAAGTTTCTGGTTGCGGTGGTGACGCCCTGATGTTTGTAGGGGCAACCCCGCGTGGTTGCCCTTGCTCGGGGGGTAGCCACGCGGGGCTACCCCTACAGGATCAGCACCCCGCACAGGGAGCTGGTCCCCCGGAGAAGATGTACGCGATCAAATACACCGCGTCGGAGATGTTAACCGACCCACTACAGTTGGCGTCACCAGCGAGCAATGGCGATGGCGCGGGTCCGCCTGAGAATATGTAGGCGATCAGATAGACGGCATCAGAGATGTTGACGGTGCCACTTCCGTTGGCGTCGCCGCAGGCAAAAACGGATCGAAATTCAGTTCTGATTTCGTTCGAGGAAAGGGCACGGCTGTAGACTCTGACCTCATCGATTTTGCCGTAAAAGTAGTTGGTGTAGGGGAGGGGCCAATAGGCATCGATACCGATCCAGAGAGGGCCGTCATTGATATCCAAGTTTCCCGTCTTTACGGTCGAGTCCTTTACAACTCCGTCCACATAAAACCTCATGTAAGAACCGTCATAGACAACCGCAACAAGCTGCCATTTGTCTACCGAGAGAATTGGCGGAGTTTCGATCTCGGTCGCGCTCCCATTCGTCTTGATCCAATATCGCACGCCCAGGTTTGCCTGCGGAAGCATCTCCCAGGCGAGGTCGCTGCCGTTATTTGCCTTGCCCATAATCCAGCCGTAGTCGTGAAATCCGGGCGAATAGATCCAAGCCATAAAGGATATCCCGTTACCGTTGATGTGCAAACTCGGAGAATCAGGAATCGTGACATAGTCGTCTATTCCGTCAAACTCCAGCGCCTTGCCGATAATCCCCTCCGTCCAGGTAGGGCCATTTATCAGAGTCCCGTCATTCTCGTTACTGCTGGCGTCATGGGCGATTATCCCAGTGCCTTCGTCAAAGCTCCAGTAGCCGACCATGGCAGGATCAATGGAATGGGCCATGGCGCATCCAGTGGCCATCAGCCAGATTGTACAAATGAAGAAACTCCTGGTCATATGCGACCCTCCTTAAGGTTAACGAGACACCCATAAGTCGAATCTGCTGAGAATACCAATGGTAGCGACGCCGTTCGACGCTGATTGAACTGCAGGACGGTTTGTTCTAGCTCAAATATAACTCAGATGTCGAAATTCGTCAAGAGGAATATGCTGCTTGCGAGGCGATTCCGCTGCCGTCAGATTCGGGATCGACGGAATGTGCGTCGAAGATAGAAGATAAACGACAAGGGGACCATGGCGACGGCGAGATAGAGGAAGGTCAGATGCAGTGCGTGCCAAGGGGTCAGGTAGCTGACGACTGCTATGCCCCAGGCTAACGCCGTCAATCGACCAAGCATGTTCGACATTGGTGTCGGCTGGCCGATGGCGATATAGAAGGCCGCGCCAAAAAGGAGTGCAACGTCGCGGGCAATGACAAAGATTGCCGCCCAGACCGGGAAATCGCGATAGAGAGCCAACGTCACCACCAGAGCCGCAGTGCCAAGTTTGTCGCCGAGGGGGTCAATAATCTTCCCGAGTTCAGTGACCTGATTAAGTCTGCGGGCAAGGTAGCCGTCGAGAATGTCGGTGACCATGCCAAACAAGATCAGCAACAGCGCCGCGGTGTTGTGCCCGCGCGCTACCAGAAAAACCACCACCGGAATCAGGAGCAGACGCAACAGACTCAGGAGGTTGGGTATCAGCAGGAACTCGCGGGCATGGATTCTCATATTCGGGAGGTATTATTAGTCTATCAAATGCGAGAGTCAAGGAGTCTTTGTGTACTAGCAGGAGGTCGCACGTCCCGCAGCGGGATCCCAAGATTGGGTGGAGTCGGCGGGAACCCGCGCATTACGGGATTGCGGGACGTGAAACCTGACGAGCGCACTCTCACAGCCGAAGATAGGAATCACCTCATAATGCGTCAATAGCCTGATACATATTGAAACACGATTCCACCTCAAGAACGCGCAAGGTTTCATGTCATTCGCCGAGAAGACAGGTAGTGGTCACTAATGTGACACTCACACTTTGGTACCAGGTTGTGTGAAAACAGAAAACAAAGGCAGAAAGGAAAGGGAAAGGAGGTGAAAGATGATAAGCGGAATAGGACAGCTTAACTGGACAAGTGGGACAACTACAATGCCCGCGCGGCCAAGCCCCGCCGAGATGTTCGCCAAGATGGACACCAACGGTGACGGTTCTGTTGATAAGGCGGAATTTACCGCGTTTGGCAAGCAAATGGCCGCCAAGATTGGCAAAGCGGACAAGTCGGAAGAGATCTTTGCGAAGATCGACACTGATGGCGATGGCAAGATCAGCCAGAGTGAAAACGATGCATTCGTCAGCCAAATGCAGTCGGCGATGCCACCCTCGCCTAATGGAGCGGGAGAAAATCCGAAGGACATGTTCGCCAAAATGGACACGAACGGTGATAGCTACGTCGACAAAACGGAGTTCGAGGCGTTCTTCCAGCAGATGGCGAACAAGACCGAATCCACGGACACGTCCGATGATCTCTTCTCGCAAATCGACACTGATGGCGACGGGAAGATCAGCAAGAGCGAGTCTGCTACGTTCGCTGCCAAGATGGAGAGCCAGATGCAGTCGATGTTAGCTAGCGCTCTCTCCACGCTGTCAAACTCGCAGCAAAGCAGTGCATCTGATACCAGCACGCTTTACGACACAATTTCGCAACGTTACGCACAGTCCCTATCAACCAACGCACAGTCTGCTGTTGACTTGCTTGGCTGAACCCCCCGTGCCGGTCGAGGCCAACCACTTCGACCGGCAGGTCTATTGAAACCCGAGATTATCGCCCAGAGCGCGGTTGTTCCTTCGCGGACACTACTTCACCGCAAGTTGATGCAAGCGATCAATGTCAAAGTATCGAAGTAACCGGCAGGGTTAGTGAGGTCGCTCGAAGCAGCGGTTTGCCCGAGGCAGGAGAAAAAAGTTACGGGTGATACAAATTGATACAAGATCAAAGTTTGCAATTCGATAAATATGCTGCTATGGTTTCGCTTGACAGGTTTCTGAAATCAGCGGTAAGTTATCGAGGTGTTCGGTGCGAGTAGGCAGAACCGCGAAGGCGCCGTCAGGCGAGCGGGATGTCAGAAGCACGGCTCCGATAGCCCGTGTATTGTTAGTCGAGGATGATATCAAGCTGTCCCGGCTGGTGCAAGAATTCCTGCAGCGTCATGGTTTCGATGTAGCAATCGAGGGGCGCGGTGATCGCGCTATCGGTCGGATTGCTCAGGAGGTCCCCGACCTTGTAATTCTTGACTTAATGTTACCCGGGATGGACGGCCTGGAGGTGTGCAAGCAGGTGCGCTCAACGTACAAGTATCCAATTCTGATGCTGACGGCGCGGGGGGACGAAAATGATGAGTTGCTCGGCCTGGAGTCAGGAGCGGATGATTACATGAGCAAGCCGGTGAGTCCGCAACTGTTGCTGGCACGAATCAAGACATTACTGAGACGATCACGTCGATTCGACAACTCCAACCAGCATTTGCATTTGGGCGATATCACTCTTGATGCCAATCGGCGCACGGTGCATTCCAGTGACAGACTGCTTGAACTTACGACCGCCGAGTTTGATTTATTGTGGCTACTCGCCAGTCATGCCGGTGAAATTCTGACTCGCGACCAGATCAGTCATTCTTTGCTTGGTCACGAATGGGACGGAGCCGGGCGCTCCATCGATCTGTCGGTTTCGCGCCTTCGCAAGAAACTGGGGGACGACGGGAAAAACCCGGAGCGAATCAGATCAATTAGAGGCACCGGGTATCTTTGGGTTGTTGACTAATGCGAAGACTCTACTTTCGCATTATTCTAGGTGTCTTAGCCATCCTCATACTCGCGTTTTCCCTGCCTGCGGTCATTTTCGACCGCCTGGGGAGAAGGGATGACGGAGCGTCACTGGCGGGGCCGATGACCGGTACTATTGAGTTGCTCAAGCATCGCCTTGAGTGCGTCACACCGGCGCAGATCGAAAGAGAACTTGATTCACTCAAAACGTTCCTCGATTTTCCGGTCAAGTTGATCGATTCCGGGGACAGGTCGTTGCCCGGGGAACTCGGCTTCCGCGAGATTGTTGTCAGGAACGTCGGCGAAGGGATCGGGGGTGGCCGTCAGATGTTCTTCGTGGCGCTGAGGAATACGGGCAAAGCACTAGTCATGGGACCAACACCCGGTCCGCCATCACCAGATACTCGCTCGATTATCATCCTGGTTTCGCTTGTCTTGATGATCGTTGGTATCGCCGGGTTCTTGATGATCTCGCCGCTCGTGCGTAATCTGAAAGCGCTGGAGATAACTACGTCGCGCTTTGGCGATGGTGACTTGGATAGTCGCGCAGCAGCCAAACCGGGAGATGTCGTGGGAAGCGTGGCGCAGCAGTTCAATCTGATGGCCGATCGAATCCAGCGGTTGATTCAAAGAGAACGGCAGCTATTGCAGTCGGTGTCACATGAACTGAGAACCCCAATCGCGCGAATCCGTTTCAGTCTTAATATGCTGAACGATGCCGAGACTCGGGAAGAGCAGCGGCGGCGCGTGCAGGAGATCGATGGGGAAATCTGCGAGATCGACCAGTTGGTCGGAGAGTTGCTTGATTTTAATCGAATTCAGTCTGAGTCGACACCGCTTGATCTCCAGACAGTTTCGGTGCGACCACTGCTCGAAGAAGTGGTGAGACGGCTACACGATTTTCGCCCGACAGTAGGCATCGAGATAGTTTCCGGCGACGAGGCGCAGTGTATGGCTCGGGTTGATCGGCTCTTGTTCAGAAGGGCGATACAGAACCTGGTCTCGAATGCTTTGCGATATGCGCGCGGTCAGATCGTGGTCAGGTGCTCGCGCGAACAGTCAGCGACATTGATCGAGGTCTGTGATGACGGTCCGGGAGTTCCACCGGAACAGCACGAACAGATTATGCAGCCTTTTTTTCACGGTGGTGACCGCAGCGATAAAGAGTCGGAGGGTGTGGGACTGGGTCTGGCGATTGTGCGCAGGATAGTTGCGTTACATGGCGGTTCAATCACTATCGATGACGCCGAAATCGGGGGAGCGAGATTTCTGACCAGATGGCCTGATGGCGGAGATTGAGGAAACGACCGACGCTGTTTTTTCTGTGTCTATCCTGTGCACGGTTTGCGTCCCGTGCGCTCAACATCTTTGAGGCTGCTTACGGACAGGGAGCGGGGCCGCCGGAGAAGATGTAGGCGATCAGATAGACGACATCCGAGACGTCGATGGCGCCGTTGCAGTTGGCGTCACCTGCATCGCGGACAGGCACTGGTGCAGGTCCGCCCGTGAATATGTATTCCACGATGTAGGTAGCATCGGCGATGTTGATGTCGTGACTGCCATTGGCATCACCATGACGGAACGTACCCGAACAATCGTATTTCATCATCCAGTAGCTTTCGGCAACTTTGTCGTTGGCATCAAGCGCGCGCGCGCGGATGAGGTAACTTTGGCCTTGCAGCAAAGAGGAGACAGGCAACGTGGCTTTCCAGCCGTTGATGGGATCGAAGTCGGAGCCAAAGGTTATGTAGGTGATTGTTTCCAGTTTCGTGTGTAACGCAATGCCAAGATCGACAGGGTATTTCGTGTTGTTGGGAAGATAGCCGAGCAGAAGCGAATCGCCGCGCACTAACAAGAATGACTCGCGAAGCAGGCCACCGATTGGATCATAGTAGGTGACCGGGAAGCTATCCGACCGGGCACTCGTATAATCGACCTTCTGTACGGCGAGCCAGTGACCAAACGGATTGCGGATAGCCAGTGCGATTGTCGCTTGTTTGCCAAGATAATTGGCTTTGAACCATTCCCAATCCGGTTTGCGTTTGACATCGGCAACAATCCTGCCGCTGTGCGTCTTGAGGTGATCGGTCAGTCCATACACGAGATCGTCATCCTCGGTGCCGAGGCTACTTCGGGTCTTGAATATCTGCGCCAGTTTCTCGACCATCTGCGGAATGGTCAGGATATTGGCGCCGTCCGCCATCAGCTCAATGTAGCCCTTGTCATACCAGTGTTTGAAAAATGACGCAAAGAGAGCGGGAGCGCTGTAGTACTCACCATATTCGCCGTTGTACTCATGGTTACCATCGTTGGCGTTGCCGTTGGCGTCGCCGTAATCATTACGTCTGAGTAATTGCAGACTGCGGTCTTCGTAAGTCGGCAGAATTCGGTATCCAAAGGTTACGGCAATCGGGTTTTCGTCCTGAATGGCAACTGTGACGGTCTCAGCACCACAGGTTGCCATTTTGTCGGTGCGGCCGCTGAATTTCGGTTCAAGCGGTTTGAGGTCGTAATAGACCGAAATCGTGTCGCTGATGAAGGTGGAATCAAAATCGGTGACAGAGACACGCAGCAGGTAGTTGCCCTCGGTAAGGCCATACGGTTGCCAGAAGCTGGACCAGCCATCGTCAGTCGTAGCCGGCTCAACACCGGAACGCAACGCGATTCGGCCGTCGAAATCGGCGCCGAACTTGTACCATTGGCCTGCTTTGAAGTACTCGAAACCGGCGCTTTCATATTGGACAGAATCACGCAGTTCGGCGACCCAGATGACATTGCCCGGCAGAACAACACCGGAATCGCCCGGCATGATAAAGTGCGGTTGAGGTTGTAGTCCGGTTTTGGAATAGCCAACGCTGAAAAGATGAATTGATCCCGGGAAGTTGTAGTAGTCGTTCTGTGCCAGATCGGTCAGCCCTTCGCCCCAATCATTGTAGTTGATGCAGAGATAAGGGGTCTCGTCCAAAGCGAGGCCCGGATACAAAGCAGACATGTCGCTACCGTAATAGATACAAGCGAAATAGGGACCATACACCGGCGTCGGTTGTTCGAGAGCGATAGCGATTGAGTAGACTCCCGCTTCGGGGATATCGACCGCGTATTCTTCGGAGAGGTAGATCATTTCATACGGCACCGGACAGGCCGGTGAAGAATAGATGGGGTCGACCGTAGCCAAAAAAACCTGCATGTTGATAGTGCCGGCGTCATTGAGCACTAGCGTCTGACCGATGTGCGTGACCACGAACGGGTATGTCGTATCACAGTTAAAATTGTAAAACTGTAGGTCCTGATAAGCGTAATAAATTTCGTCACCTACCATCCAATCGTAGAGCGCCTGCACCGGCTGCTCAACATAAACCGTGCAGTTTGAGGCGTAGTTGAACGCCTTGTGCATCGGCGCCGTTGTGCGAACAGCCTCCGAGGAGAGTGGTTTCAATGTGCCATGGCGCACTGTACTCGTCTGCGACTTGGCGTGCCATGCCGCTTTGCCGGCGGCAGGCGCAACTGGTTTGTCAGATGTCGAGGAGCCAAGAGAAACGGCGAAAATCGTCAAGGCGACTACCAGTGGCACTGCAATTTGAGTCAATCGGTTCATCGGATAGTATATCGGCTGAGGTTGGTCGGGATTTCAGTCGGCGACAGGACACTGAATATGGTGACTCAGCATCTGCCGGGCGCCTGGCCACATCAACAACGGAATAATTTTGGGGCGTATTTTCACGCTTGTCTTGGGCGTACTCTATCTTGACAAGCGGGCGTTTTTCGTTATCTCTTAATGCCAGAGCATTCATTTAGAGAGCGGAGGTGTTCATTGCAGCGGATATTAGTCGCACTATTTTGCGTAATTGCGACGCTGAGTATCGCGGGTTGTTCGTATAGAATCACCAAAGACCATGATCGTTTCGGAACAGGATACGGTCATCGCGGCAAAACAGCGGATACGGTGGAAGTCGGTTTGCCGCCATTCCCGGCAGAGAGCAATGGAAGCAAGGAAGCACCGCCTCCACCTGCTCCGCTTGGTTACGTAATCAAGAACGTACACTGCAGCGGAGACAGTATTCAATTTTCCCTAAAGGGAAAGAAGGTGACTATCGCTATAGATGATCTGGTCTTCTTGTATCACTTTGGCGTTAAGGGAAAACCGCAGCTCAACATTGAAAAAACGCTTTTCGGCACACAGTACACATATACAGTGTATTGCCGAAACTGGGAGCAAAAAAAGCGTTTTTTCCCATGCGTTGCTTATTGAACCTTCAGACCTGACCTCCTTGGGCAGGTCTTCTCGTCATCGGGAGAATTGCCATCTCTACTTTTCCCCCAGAATCCGTCAACGGTATGGCAATTTGAGTCAATCGGTTCATCGGATAGTATATCGGCTGAGGTTGGCCGGGATTTCAGTCGGCGACAGGTTCAAACAAACGAGCCAGATGAGCAGAATTGGCTTGATTTTCGCCTGCAGAAATTGATATTGACAGCGTACATAGTTATATTCCGGGACCAATGGAGGATAAACATATGAAAAGAACGGTTACAGCCATCTGTGTGGCGGCTTGCCTGATGATTTCGCTGCTGGGAATCTCATCCGCTCAGGCCGTCGACTCTGCCAAGCAGGCAGAGTTGCTTGCATCCTGTCAGAGGATCCAGCGCTATCTCACACTGCCGGCAGGGACATCGACCGAGCAGCGCGCGCTCGTGGCGCTAAATATTGCGATTGCGCAATCGCAGCCACTCGACAAATCAGTTGACGTCGCGGAAGTGCTGAGGCAAGCGAGTGCGTTTACGACTTATGGAGTGCAGTCGGATACTTTCTATACGTGGGGCGGCACAGCTTGGGTCGGCAGTCATCGCTCCACATACACTTATTCAGGAATCAAGCAGACGGGAGAGACAGAGCAGGATTGGGACAGCGATAGCGCGAAATGGTTGAATTCCAGTCGAACGCTCACGACGTATACTGCTGGTGTTACGTTAAGTACGATAACAGAACAAATGTGGTCGAGTGATGATAATGACTGGCTCAATATGTATCTCATCAGGTTCATGTATTCCGGCGGCATTTGCGATACGATGCTGATGCAGACCTGGGGCGGGACTGACTGGGTTAACAGCACGAGGTCGCTCATCGTATACTCCGGAGGAAAGATGGCGTCGGACACAACACAGCAATGGCAATCAAGCGCCTGGGTCAACCGGATGAAGACGGCCTACACATACAGCGGCGGCAATGAAACGGAGGCAGTGACGCAGGCGTATGCGGGTGGTATTTGGACGAACTCGTCGAAGGTCCTGTACACATATAATGCCAGTAATCTGAAGACTCAGGAAGTCCATCAGACGGGGGCAGGGACTTTGTGGAACAACAGCAGCAAGTACGACTATTCCTACAATGGTTCGGGCAATCGGACCCTTAGCATTTACTCGGAGTGGAGCACATCATGGACCGCAATGGAAGCGGACACCACAAAATGGTCTGGAGATGATGAGACCGAGATCGTGCACAACCATTTCCACGACGGTTGGCTCAGTCGAACTCAGTTCAGCTACGATGCGAACCATAACGGCATACTGGATCTCAGCCAGGAGTGGTCGGATGGCAACTGGGTGAATACGAGCCGTGCCGTCTATGTCTATCAGACATTAGCTGTAGAGATTGACAACGGCCAAATGCCGTCGGTGTTCGAGTTGAAGCAGAACTACCCAAATCCGTTTAATCCGTTGACGGTAATTCGCTACAGTTTGTCGCGGCGGTCGCCGGTGGAAATCGCAGTCTTCAATCTGCTCGGTCAGGAAGTGAAGAGACTGGAGAATGGCCTTCAGCCGGCTGGCGTCTATGAGACGACTTGGGATGGCACTAACCGGACGGGCGAGAAGGTGGCAAGCGGCATCTATTTTTATCGAATCAAAGCGGGCGATAATGTTGAAACCCGCAGAATGCTACTGTTGAAGTAGTCCGGGTCACAAGCGGCGCGTCTGCGCGTAGCCAAACGAGTGAAAGCGGCAATCCCTGTGGGGCTGCCGCTTCTGCTTTCAAGGGGGTGCTGTGGCCAATAGTTGGCAGATCCGGGTTATATTGCCACATTGGAGTTGCCCGGTGGTACCTGTGCTGCCGGTTGTCGCCAGTGCATGGAAACCGGCAGAAAAGGCTTGACTTTCACACATTGGAACGCATATTTGTGCCATATACTTTCCATAGCATGTCGCCATTTGAGGAGAGACGTATGAAGAAGCCGGCTATATGTATTGGCCTGTTGGCCTATCTACTATCGCTATTTCTGGCAACAGGCGTGACTCAGGCAAAGGATTTGAACAAGCAGGTAGAGTTGCTGGCATCCTGCCAGAAAATCCAGCAGTATCTCACACTGTCCCCGGAAACGTCAGCAGAACAGCGCGCGCTGGTGGCTGTCACTCTAGCCGCAGTCGAAAGCAAAGGCGAGAACCCGCCGGAGTTGTCTGCCGCATTGCACGACATTCGCGGGAATGCCACTTATCTTCTGATGTCCGACACGAGCTACTACTGGGGGTCGGATGCCTGGGTTGGCACGGAACGGAGTATTTATACCTATGACTCAGGGAACCGCCAAACGAATGCGGTATACGACGCCAGCAACGGTGTTACATGGACGCACGCCCAGCAGAACATCAATACCTACGATGGCAGCGGCAAACTCAATACTGCCACCTACCAAGTGTGGGAGTCTTCGAGTTGGGTGAATGAGGCAATGGAGACGCATACGTACGATAGCGACGGCAATCTGACGCAAGTTTTCGGTCAGGCTTGGTCAGGGACCGTCTGGGACAATAGCAGCAAGTGGACCGCCACATATTCGGCCGGACGTGTCAATAGCATAATCATTCAAATTTGGTGGTCCGGTTCGAGTACTTGGCAGAATTCGATCAAGTATTCATACACGTACGATGGCGGCGGGAGATTGATCGTATGGTTGATGCAAACATGGGGGGGCAGTGTCTGGACCGATGTCTGTCGTTATAGGAGTTTTTACTACGGCAGTGGCGATGAGCTTCAGAGTCTCACCGAGATGTGGCAGGACGGTGCTTGGGTGAATGGCTCCAAGACCGACTACATGTATGACGGTTCCCACCACGAGATTCTGGCGGTGACCTCAGTGTGGGACGCAGCTGTTTGGGTCGAGGCGAGAAAAGACACTTCCAAGTACGCGGGTGGCCTCCTTACGGAGGAAGTGGAAGTGAATCTGCTGGCTGCCATTGTAAGCAGAACCCAGTATGCTTACGACGCCTATGGTAACAACACTGTGGTACTGGATCAGCAATGGGACGAGTTTGAGGAACGATGGACAAACGTCTCGCGGTTCGTTCATGTTTACGAGGTGCCTGCAATTTCATGCGGTGATTTCGATGCCTCCGGTGGCGTCGATATCGCCGATGTCGTTTATCAGGTGACCTACATTTTCAGTGGCGGTCCGGCGCCGGCTGATGCACGGGAGGGAGATGTCAACTGTGACCTATCCGTCAACATTGCAGACATTGTCTATCTGATCAATTACATCTTCCGTGGTGGACCTGCGCCGTGTGAGGCATGCCCTTAGGAAACCGCCTCAGAGGTTAGCAAGGGGTTTTCTGTTGCCAATTTTGAACAAAGCGGCACGTGGGTTCCTTGTTTGGATTGGCTACCGACCTTACTCACCGCTCGAACAATCAATACTGTACGCGTGGGCAGTACATCCAAAACATTTCATTTCCCTGACAGTATCAGCAGATACAGCAGTTGCCCGTCAGCAACGCATTGTCTGACAGTATATTACAACCAAATCTGATTTTCTGAAGAAAATTCACCTCAAGAGATAAAAAGTACTTGACGACTGCACAAATGTGCAGTATACTGAGTGAGAGAAGACAACACTCTTGTCCGGGGTTTTTCCTCACGGGGATTGAGGACTGCCGGATGACCGGAAAGGATAGATAAAGATGATTATTGAAGCGATGGTGGAGATGCAGTGTCCGTGCGGCGGGATGTTGACTGCCGGAAGGAACGTTTGTCGCTGCGAAACGTGCGGTAGGAAATTCTGTGTGGAATGCAGCGGTGAAGTGATCACCCAAGGTGGGTGCGATTTATGTCTTTCATGCGCTACGTCAAGTTGTGGGGCGTGAGATGCAACGGGTAGAATCGAGGGAGGAGTTTCTTTCGCGAGGAGCGAATTGGTTTTCCCCCTTAGCAAAGGGGGACCGAGGGGGTTGTAAGCGCGCGTCCAGACAGAACAAAGACAACCCCCCCTTTGGTCCCCCTTTGTTAAGGGGGAATAACTTGTCTCCTATCTGGAACCTTCTCAAGAAAGAAGAATGTGGTGATTCAATCAGAGGGGGAAGAGAGTCATGCAGGTAGCACATCTGACCGAATATGGAGTTCCCGGAATCGTTGTGGATTCATGGCGGGAAAAGCTGGGCGAAGAGTTGTTGCCGGTGCAGAAGCAGGCGGTGGTTGATTTTCAGGTGCTGTCAGGTAGCAGTCTTCTGATTACGGCGCCGACATCGTCGGGCAAGACCTTTTGCGGCGAGTTAGCGGCGGTTGCGGCGGTGTTCAAGCGCAAAAAGGCGCTGTTTGTCGTGCCCCTAAAATCAATCGCGGAAGAACGACATGCCGACTTTCGCGCCAGATATGCAGGGTTGGGAATCAGGGTCGCGATCTCGACGGCAGATCGCAAAGAATATGACGCGGATCTCGAACGGGGACGGTTTGATATCGGGATTCTGGTTTATGAAAAATTCAATCAGTTATTGGTAAAGAACATCGATTTGCTGGCATCGGTGGATCTGCTCTTGATTGACGAAGTGCAGATGATTAGTGAACCGGAACGTGGCTGGTGTCTGGAGCTGGCATTGTTGAAGGTACTCAATTCTGGATACCGGCCGCAAATTATCGCGCTGTCGGCGGTGTTAAGCGATGCCGCTTTATTGGCGCAATGGTTGGGTTGCCGGTTGCTGGAGGATCATTACCGGCCGGTCGAACTCAGGCAAGGGGTACTGTGGAATGGCCGGCTTCGCTATCGCGAGTTCAACGGCCGAAATGATGGTAGCGAAGCGCTGAGCGAATGCGCCGGCGATGATGCCGAGGAGTTGTTGTTGGCGAATGTTGAACATCTAGTCAACAGCGGCGAGCAGGTGTTGGTGTTTCTAAAAACCAAACGTAACTGCGAGCAACTGGCGACGGCTTTGGCCCAGCGGAATTTCTGGAGTCCGGCGCAAATGGCGACGGCGCGAATCAAGGGTGAATCCGGATCAGTGCTGGGCGGGCGATTGGAGCAAACGCTGTTGTCGGCGGTGGCATTTCACCACGCCGATTTGTCATACACGCAACGACGGATTTTGGAAGAGGGCTTCCGCACCGGCGAGATCAGGGTATTGGTGTCGACGACCACGTTGGCTATGGGAGTGAATCTGCCGGCGCAGACCGTGTTTATCGACTCCTACAAGTATCAGATCGGGAGTCGGTCGGGCCGACCGATGGTGACGCCGCTGAGTTGGAGTGAATATGAGGGAATGTCGGGAAGAGCGGGGAGATATGGCGTTCAGGCGAAAGCGTTAGAACACTCTGTGGAGACATCGTTTGGAAGGTCGGTGCTGATTGCGGGGTCGAGAGCGGAAGCGGAAACGATGTGGCAGACTTATGTGGAGGGGAAACCGGGCCGGTTGGA
Organism: uncultured bacterium; assembly: GCA_903903945.1. Taxonomy (GTDB): domain Bacteria; phylum Zixibacteria; class MSB-5A5; order CAIYYT01; family CAIYYT01; genus CAIYYT01. Next base: position 19,486 of record CAIVAP010000011.1, read on the forward strand.
ATCGCGTCTGGCCGGGAGGTCACTTTATGATGTCGTGCTTGATTTGATCGCTTCGCGATGTGCGCGTCGAAGTGACGATGTCGGCATGTTGCTGCTGAAAAGCTTCCATTGTCTTCAAGGGGGCAGCTTCAACAGCGAAGTGATTGCCACGGTGATTGACAAGCTCGCCGAACTGAAATTGATCTTCATCAAAGACGGCAACGTCGAGGCATCGCCGATCGGAGCGCTAATCAGTCGCCGTGGTGTCGGAGTGGCATCGGGAATGATGATGGTATCATTTTGTCGGCGCTATCAGATATGCGACTGGCTGAGTTGGCTCTACTTCACACTATCACTTCCCGACGCGAATGTGCTACCGGTCTACATCAGCAGAGATGAAGAGTCGTGCGCCTGCTATCGGCGGCGGCTGTGCGATTATGTCGCGGCGAATCCTGCCGTTTCGGAAGAACTGCGCAAGATGGTCGTGGACGACTATGTGCTCAGTTGCGAGCAGAACGTGCGCATCAAAGCCGCGTTTCTGCTCTTGGAGTGGATTGGCGAGAAAGAAACGGCGGGGATCGAACTGGATTATCACATCAATCTCGGCTCGATTCTCCAGGTGACGGAAACGACAGCCTGGCTGTTGGACACAGCAGCCGGCGTGACGGCGCTGTTGAATCGTCCGCGTGAGTTGACCGAGCAATTGCGACAGTTGGCGGAGGCGATCAATCGGGGATTTGATCTTGCAGATACCGATTTGGCAGACGCCGGTTTGGCGGCCGAGCAGCGGGATATCGTGTGGCGGCTGTTCAATGCGGGAATTGTGTCGGCCAGAGATTTCTGTGATGGCAATCGCGACAGGATCACGGCGATAGCAGGTGAAGAATTAACGGGCAGACTGATAGAGAAATTTGCGACAAAACATGAGGATGACAAACAATCATCCCAGGAGGTTGAGATGTCACAATTACGTTTGCGGGGGTTAATGCG
>CAIVAP010000012.1 GCA_903903945.1 uncultured bacterium
CTCGTCACCGGCTTTGAACCGCTCTACCAGTTCCGGAATGTTCTCATTCACCATTCCCCGTACTCCCCAACACTAGTTGATGACGCATAACGACCCTGTTTGTTCAAAACTAATTGCTGCAATGGATTCCAAGCTTAATCTGGTCAACGAGTTTTGTCAACTGGTGGATTCCCGATCAAGGTGAACCCCTTGCGGCCCTTGACTATCAAAATTCACTCGACTTAGGGCCTCTGCCGATGTATAAATAGAAGAATGTTTAGGAAAGGAAAATCAATGCTTCGGTTGCAAACACTATTCTTGATAACTTGTCTCCTGATTGTCGCCTTCCAGCCAGTATCCGGTCAGTATGAGAAGGAAGCCGGCAAGTTACTGTTTGAGAACATCCTGTCTCCCGCGCCTGCCGGTCCGGGCAAGGTTGCGTACTTACGGGCTGACCCCAAGAATCCCGAGGCGCCGATTGAGCTATACTTGGGCGATATAAAAACCCTCACAGAGACCAGAGTGTTACCGGGTGTCGGTTTTGGCAAAACGGCTGGGTCAGTTTTTGCCTGGTCACCGAACGGAAGGGAATTTGTGATTCCGCAGTTGTCCAACGGTTCGTGGGAGTTGTTTCGGTACAAGTCGGGTTCCCGCACGGGTGAGCAAATCAGCAAGCTTATCCAATACAGGGAAAGCCAATCGGAGGAAATGCTGGAAATGGAAAATCTGACGGAAGACCAGTTGCTTACGATCGGACAACTCGCATATTCTCCTTCTGGCAAGCGAATCCTCTTCTTGATGGATCGTCCCGGTAAACCAGCGCTCTGGTGGATTGACCCCCAGACTGGCAATACCAGACAGGCAACCGAGGATCAGATCGGTTATCACGGTTGCTTCGCTCCCGATGACGATCACATCTCCTATACGATCACTCGAAGAATAGATCCAAACAAACTTAGCGCCAGCGAGGATATCATACTCCGCTCGCTCAAGACTGGAGAGATTGATACTCTGACCAACTCGCCCGCGATGGAGTTTAACGGAGTGATATCGCCCGATGGCAAATACCTCGCCTATGTGGTTACGACCGCGAACATCAACAATCTCTGGGTGATGAATCTTGCCACCAAGCAGTCGCGGCAGTTTACATTCGCGACAGCCGGAAAGAACTGTGCCACACCAAACTGGACTCCTGACGGCAAACAGATCATCTTTTTCGGAGTCGGCTTCGCGGCCCAACAGTCGGTTTTTGTCAAGGATTTCCTACCGTTCTAGCGATCCGGTTGCCCAAAGCGACAACAGCCTTTTGGCGCGCCAATTCTCTACCAAGGAATGGCGCGCTGTTTTCTTGAGTTTCTCTCGGCAACGCAGGCAAAGCTGTTTTTGTTGACATTAGCTACCACATGTCGTAGCCATATCGTCGAATGCAATCTCGCTACAGAAGATCCGTAGTATTGTGGAGGAGTTTATGGAAAACCTGAGTCGGTCGTTTTCCTACATGTTTGAAGACGAGGATTGGTTTCAGAAAATCCTAATTGGGGCGGCATTCTGCCTGTTGTCGCTCGTGCTTATCGGCATCCCCTTTGTTCTTGGCTATCTTTTGCAGGTGGCCCGACAGAGTTCGCACGGCAAGGAGTTGCCTCTGCCGGCCTGGGACAATCTCGGTGACAAGTTCGTTTCCGGATTGCTGTTTTTTGTGATCGGGATAATCTACAGCATTCCACTGGCGATCATCTATTTTGTACTGGTATTCATTCCCTGCATTGGCTGGTTGGCGATGATTTTCATCGGCATTGCATTCGCATTGATTCTCCCGTATATCGCCGTGCGCTTTGCGCGTACCGGCAATATCGGCGATGCCTTTGACTTGAGTGGCATGTGGCGATTCCTTAAGGCGAATCTGGGCAATCTGTTGATTGTCTGGGTGATGTCGATTTTGTTCGGTATCCTGGCTTGGTTCGGTCTGCTGGCGCTGTTAATTGGCGTTCTGTTCACCTATTTCTGGGCGCAGTTGGCGGTTTATTATCTCTACGGCAGAGTTGTTTATGAAGCGGAGCGTACCGGCACTCCAGGCGCCATCGCCAATACCTGAGGCACCGGTAGCGGTTAGGACAGGTTATCGAATTCTGTTATGGGGAGTTCCGCTGCTGGCCGGCGTCTACTTCCTGACGGGAATGTCACCGCCCCTGCTGACCAGATACGGACAATCACAGGCAGAGTGGGTGCTAAATCTGTATAGTCACTTCTGCCATCAGATATTGGAACGATCATTTGTCACCGACGGGACGTCACTTGGTTTCTGCAGTCGTTGCACCGGCTTTTATGGTGGACTGTTTTGGGGCAGCCTGACTGTCGCGAGGAGTGGTGGCGGGCGTTCTCTCGGACTCATAAGTCTAGGACTTCTTGTCGCGCCCGCCCTGATCGACTTCTGGTTCGATCTGAGTTCGCTCGTTTGGGGTTCGAACGTGTTGCGATGTCTTAGCGGTTTGCTTGCGGCCATCGGGATAGTGTGGTTCGCTTTTCCGCGCTTGCTGTGGGCTGCCCGGCGATAACAGCTTGCCGTATCCGAATCGGCACAATACATTGCTTGCAAGTACTCGTTTGATTTGACCCGGCACGACGGTAGCGACGCATGATTACTCTCGGTAAATTAACTCTGAAGAATTTCGCGGTGGTTTCACAGACCGAGATTGCCTTCGACCGCGGATTGAGCGTGATCACGGGGGAAACCGGCGCGGGAAAATCGCTGATCGTGGGGGCTATCAGTCTCTTGGTGGGTGAGCGCGGAAAAACCGAGTACGTCCGTTCGGGCGCCAACCATGCTTTCATCGAGGGAGAGTTTCACGGCGACTTGACTGAATTGTGGGAGTGTCTGGCTGAAGAGGAAATCGAGATTGACGGCCCCGTCCTGACATTGACCCGCGAACTGTACGCCGACGGGCATAGTCGCTGTCTGATTAACGATCAGCGGGTAAACCTGTCCACGCTCAAGAAGATCGGCGAGCAAATCTGCGATCTGCACGGTCAACACCAGCATCAATGGCTGCTCGATCCCGACAGGCATCTCTGGTTTCTCGATCGTTTCGGTCAGTGTGATGTCGCGCTCGATGCTTATACTCAGCAATTACAGCGCTTTCGGGACCTCAAAGTGTGTATTGCTTCGCTCGAAAAACAAATCGCCGAGGCGAAGGAAAAACAGGAACTCCATCAGTTCCAGCTCAACGAGATCAACTCGATCACGCCGGTTGCGGGAGAGGAAGAGACACTGGAGGCGGAACGCCGACAGCTTGAAAATATCGCGCGAATCAGGGAAGCCATACAGAATGCGATCGGGCGGCTACAGGATGATGGTGCCGCAATATCATTGACTACCGAAGCGCTAAGGCAGCTTCATTCCATTGCCGCGGCCTTCCCGCCGGCATCCGGTTTTGTCATCGAGCTGGAGTCGGCGCGTATCGGCCTCTCTGAGACGGGACGCGGACTGGAAGAACACCTTAGCCGTCTGGCCGAGAACCCGTTGCGGTTGGAGGAAATCGGCGAGCGGTTGGCGCAAATCTATAAGCTGAAGCGCAAATATGGCGGAAGCATAGAGGCGGCGCTGTTTTATCGCGATACCATAACGTCTGAAGTCAGAGACATTGATACCGCCGAACTTGACCTCGTCGGATTCAAAAAGCAGATGACATTGATTCAGAAGGAGTTGGTCGACAGCGCACTACATTTGCAGGCGGATCGAGAAACCGCCGCGAGAAGACTGGCGACCGCTATGCGCAAGGAACTGGGCAAGCTCGGTTTGCCGAAGGCGCAGTTCGACGTCGAATTCGGCGAAAATCAATCGGGCGATCTGGTCGAGCATGATGGACGGCGTTACCATCTTGGAGAATCGGGCATGATGACCGGCCAGTTCCTGTTTAACGCCAACGTCGGTGAGGAATTGAAACCGCTACACAAGGTCGCTTCCGGAGGCGAAATCAGCCGCCTGATGCTGGCGCTCAAGTCGTTGAATGCCGGCAAGGACCGAGTTGATCTGCTCGTTTTTGACGAGATTGATGTCGGTATCGGCGGCGAAACGGCGCTCTTGGTTGGGCGAAAGCTGAGAGAGCTGTCGGGCAAGCAGCAGTTGATTGTGATTACGCATTTGCAGCAGATAGCTTCCTTTTCTGATCATCATTACAAGGCGATCAAGAAAGAAAAGGCGAAACGGACTGAGACCGAGATTGTGCCGTTAGATCAAGAAGAACGTGTTGTTGAACTGGGGCGGATGATTTCCGGCGGAGCTTTCGGTGAAGAAGAAAGACGTCAGGTCGAGAAATTGCTGCGGGAAGCCGGACGAAAAGTTTCGGTTGACAAGTCCTGACGCCCTGATATATTGCGACACCTCTGGGGCCGTAGTTCAGTTGGGAGAACGCTTGACTGGCAGTCAAGAGGTCAGGGGTTCAAATCCCCTCGGCTCCACCAAAATCCAGAGAAATAGGTTTGACTTCAGACTGCTCTCTATTGCCTCATAAGTCAATGACTTACTTGCCGCGAAAGAATAATTGATTTTCCGCAACGCTGCCGATATATTTTGCGTACCAAAGTTTTGCGTACAAAACAGTGGAGACGCAGGAGTAATAGTGAACAGAGCAGACGAGTCGAACGATATTAGCCGCATTGTCAATTCGGTCCGGTGGATCAGGAACGCAATCAACTGCTATTCCAAGGAATTGATAAAGACGGTTGGTCTGAGCGGGCCGCAGCTTGGACTCTTGATTGTCGTCAAACGATATCCGCAGGTTTCACTCGGGGAAGTTAGCGAGAGGATGTTTCTTCACACCAGTACGGTATCGGGAATCGTCGATCGTCTGGAAGTCGCGGGCTATCTGGTCAGGCAGCGGGATGTGGAAGACCGGCGCACAGTACGTTTGCAATTGACCGATAAAGGCAATACGGCGATTGCACAGGCGCCGCCGTCGGCTTTCGGTTTTATGATAGAAGGGCTCGGTAGGCTGCCAGAGGCGCAATTGCGTGAGATCAGTAGCTCCATGCAGACTTTGTGCCGATTGATGAAGATTGAAGACAACGATGGGGCGGAAATACAAGACGCCGAGGTTCGCGGCCACAGACACAGGGACGCCGATCTTGAACAGGAATCTTGAGTAGTGACAAAGGAAATGTGATGGCATCTAAGAAAAGTCTAGTGAAAAAAAAACGCTTCTGGATCCCGACGATAGTGGTGCTGCTGGGCGCAGCGGTGGTGGTTGGATATTGGTACACCTATCTGCGAGGGTACATCACCACTGACGACGCCTTTGTCGACGGCGATCCGGTTTCCATCAGCTCCAAGATAGCCGGGCGGATCACGCAACTCAACGCCAGCGACGGTGATACTGTGACTCAAGGGCAACTGCTGGTGCAGTTGGACGACAGCGACCTGCGTGCACAAGAGGCACAGGCAGAGGCAGGACTGGAATATGCGCAGCAGGCCGTTGGTTTGGCAGAAGTCAACTTGCAGAAAGCGCAGGAGGATCTGAACCGAAGCACAACGCAGTTCAAAGAGAGCATTATTCCACAGGAGCAATATGATCACACCAAGCGCGCGGTCGATCTGGCGCAAGCGCAAAAGAAAGTCGCATCGGCACAGGTGAACAACTCGCGCTCGCAGATCGAGGTCATCCGCACGCAGTTGCAGAACACAAAGATTGTAGCATCGTCCACAGGGGTCGTGGCCCGCAAATGGGTCATGCCGGGAGACATCATTCAACCGGGGCAGCCAGTGTTTACGATTTACGATCTCGGAAATCTCTGGGTGACCGCCTATTTTGAGGAGACGAAGCTTGAGAACATGAAGCTTGGCAGCCCGGTCGAAGTGGAGGTCGATGCCTATCCGAATCATAGGTTCAATGGAAAAGTCACCCTGATCGGGGCGGCTGCCGCCTCGCGATTCTCGCTGATACCGCCAAACAACGCCTCCGGCAACTTCACCAAAGTCACACAGCGGGTGCCGGTCAAGATCGGTCTCGATGAAATGCAGTTCCGAGGAAATGACTCTGACCATCGACTCCTGCCTGGCATGTCGGTAGAAGTCAAAGTGAAGGACAGCCGGTACTAGTCCATGTCCAAGTGGTGGTCACAATATCGCCGGCGACTGGTCGAGCGATACGATATACTCGATCCCGAGCACGGTAGCTACCGATGGCTGGTGCTGGCTGCGGTCATGATTGCGACCTTCATGGCCGTTCTGGACGCGACCATTGTCAACGTCGCGCTTCCCAAATTGATGGCAACCTTCGGCGTCTCGGTAGACAGTGTCGAATGGGTGCTCACGGCCTACCTGCTGGTTTTTGCGGTGGTACTGCCGTCATCCGGATGGTTCGCAGACCATTTCGGCTACAAGCGAGTCTTCATTCTCGGATTGCTCCTGTTTATCATCGGTTCGCTGCTTTGTAGTTTGTCCTGGAGTCTCAACATATTAATCGCCTTCCGCATCATTCAGGGAGTGGGCGCCGGTTGCCTGATGCCGGTTGGTATGGCGATCATTGCGCGGGAATTCCCACCTGAAAAACGAGGCATCGCGCTGGGATTCTGGTCCATGTCAGCGTCGGCCTCGGTTTCACTCGGGCCGACGGTCGGCGGCTATCTCGTGGACAACTATTCGTGGCACACTATTTTTGATGTCAACATCCCCATCGGAGTCGTCGGCCTTATGGTGCTGCTGGTTGTGCTGCGGGAATACAAATCTGAGAAGGTGCGGACATTCGACATAGTCGGCTTCATCTCGCTAACAGCTTTTCTCACCGCGCTACTTCTGGCCTTGTCATCCGGCAATTCCGCTTGGAACAACGGCGGCTGGACATCGACCTATATTCTGAGCTGTTTCGCGGTCTCGGCAGTCGGGCTGCTCGTGTTTCTGGTGACCGAGTTTTCGGTCGAGCATCCGCTGATCGAGTTGGCGCTATTCAAACACTTTAATTTCGCCGTCTGCAATCTGATCTCATTCATGTTTGGCATCGGCATGTTCGGCAGCACCTTCCTGCTACCGATCTATTTGCAGAATTCTCTCGGCTACACGCCTCTGCAATCGGGACTGGTTTTCCTGCCGGTGGGTATCATGCAGGGTCTAGCGGCGCCTTTCGCCGGACACTTCGCGGACAAACACAATGCCAAGATTCCTTTGCTCGTCGGATTGCTGTTGATGGCTTACACATTTTACCAGTTCGGTTTTCTATCGACGCAAACCGAGTCATCCGCGATCACCGTTCCACTCTTCTTGCGCGGACTGGCGATGGGAATGATATTTGCACCGATGACCGCCGTGGCGATTCTGGGAATCTCCAATGTCAAGATGGCACAAGCATCCGGGATACTCAACGTAATCCGGCAGGTCGGTGGCAGTGTGGGTGTGGCGTTGTTCGGGTCGTTTCTGGTGCGTCGCACGATTTTCCATGGCGCCATGTACGGCCAGCAACTGGATGCGAAATCGGACATATACAAACAGACCATGATGCGGCTACAGCAGTACGCGTCCCATGCGACCGGCGGCACGGTCGCACAGGCGTCCGGCAAGGCCAAGGTGCTGCTGTCATCCTATGTTCAGAACCAGGCGTTTGTGCAGGCGATCAGCGACGTTTTTCTAATCGCCGGTGTGATCGTCCTCGTGAGCGCGGCGCCGGTTTTTTTCTTACGGGTGCGCCGCAAGAACATGACACAAAGCGCTACCGCCGCGCGACCCGAACCGATAGAGGTTGGATAGGATATGATCGTGAAAAGAATGATTCCAGTAATTCTGTCAGTTGCTACTTTGCTTCTTGGCTCAAGTGGGTTTGCACAGCAAGATGATTCTGATTCGCTGTCCATCGATCAGGCCGTGCAGTTGACAGTGGCCAATCACCCGTTGATTCAACGAGCGATGCAGATGATCAAAGTTTCGGAAGCGCAGGTGGGAGTCGCGCAGAGTCCATCACTACCTGAGATTTCGGGGGTAGCTGGTTTTACGCGGATCGGACCGGTGCCGGAGTTTGATCTTCCCGGAATAGGTAAGGAGGCCCTGGCACCCTACAACAACTATGATGTCCATCTGGGGCTGCGATACACACTCTACGATTTTGACCGCACGGCTACCGCAGTCGAGTATGCGCGCTCCAATCTTCAGACGGTGACGGATAGTGTCGAGTACGTCAAATGGACGCTCGCCTATCAGATGACGGCGGTGTTCAACCAGATTCTGATCCTGCGGCAGAGTATTGCCGTCCTCGATGAACAGATTGATGCTCTGAACCAGCATCTGCTGATCAGTCAGAAGAAGGTGGAGACCGGCACGGCGACCAAGTTGGACGTCCTGACCACACAGGTTCGTGTTGCATCGGCCAACAGCGCTCGTATCGACGCCGTCAATGCGCTACGATTTCAGGAAATCCTGTTTCGGCAGTTGGTTGGATTTGCACCAGACAAGCCGGTGCTGGTGCGCGGTGAGTTTGTCACCGACGCGATCATTCTGAAGTCAGATTCGTTGCTGCAAGTCGCCACGAAACAACGCGCTGAAATCAAGACCGCTTTGGATGCCGAGGCCGGCGCCGGTGTGATGATTCGACTCGCCGAGCTGGGCAACAAGCCGACACTGTTTCTGGCTCTGACAAGCGGCATCAAGAACGGTTATGAGCCCAACATTCAAAGGATGATGGGCAATTATGTGGCCTCATTGAATCTGCAAGCGCCGATCTTTGACGGGTATCGGACGCGGCATCAGAAGGAACAAGCACGGGCAAGCTTGCTGGCGGTCCAAGCCCGCAAACGTGATCTTGAGAGACGCATCGCCACGGAAGTCGGACAGGCACTCTCGGCAACTCTGGCCAGTCAGGAGAAAATCGGCAATGCACAGGTGCAGGTCGCTCGCGCCGAGGAAGCCGTAACTATCGCGAAGGCGCAATACGGCGCGGGAGTGATCACTAATCTCGATGTGCTCGATGCGCAGACTTCCCTCTCGGAAGCCAAGTTGGTGCTGTTGCGCGCAAGGTATGACTATGTCAGCAGTCTGAACGCGCTGGACAGAGCCACGGGGAAGAAAATCTGGTAGGGGCTGTCAAAATACCGCCCCAAGCCAACAGTTTTTCTATCCATGCGTTTTATTCTTGATGTCCAGAAGATACACCGTACTATCGGGTAACTGGAGAGACGACTACTATGCAAGTTATTGATCTCACGCAAGCCTTCATAAATTGCGTTGTTCAAGATGACAATCAGCTTGAGTATGAGAGTCTTTTCCCTGCACTGTTCGAGCACTACTACCGTTTTTGGGCCATCAGACGACCAAATTTCAAATTCAGTGAAGATGAGGTCATACGCAGAACAAAGCTAATCAAGGAACGTTTGCCGATCATTGAGCAGTGCTTTGCGAAAAATGGTTTGCCTATTGATACCTTGACGATTGTGCTCTTTGTGGGGCATGACGCATCGAACGGGCATGCCTTTGAGCATGAGGGTCGCTTCGTCGTTTGGATTCCCGTAGAATCATACACGAGTACACGTGCCGCAGACGTCTTCGTTGCTCATGAGATCGCGCACGCTTTGCACTATCAAGGTGAGCCCGCTTTTTATTTCACGAATAACTTCGAGAAAGGCGAAATGTTCAGGCAATTGGCGACCGAAGGTGTGGCGACCTTAGTATCAAAAGTGGTCATGGGGATAGACGAAGTGGAAGCCCTGTGGGCTGACTATCTTCCGCGAGACAAAGCACAAGCCTGGTATGAGCAGTGCAAGTCCAGGGAAAAGGAATTGTCCGGATTCGTTTTGGCGCATCTTGAAGAAAGTGACAAAGAAAACTCACTCTTCTGGTTCTCGGATTCGGAAGACGTCTTCCAAAACAGAGCGGGCTATTATCTGGGGCTGATGCTTGCCGAACGAATTTGCGCGAAACGAGAATGTTCACTCGGCGACTTATTGTCCCTTAGCAGAATGGAATTTCAGGAGATGGTGGCTGAGTGTTTGCCATGCTGAGCGGATATTCTTGTTTTGCGTCATGTCTTTCCCATGACGAAGTCGCCGGATGTGACGTGACGCTGGTTGCACCGGTGAACACGGATCCCGGCTTGGAGAAAAATCCGCCGAAACGGGAGAAAAGTACTTGACATTTTCATCTGATATACATACTCTGGTGTTATTCTAAATGGTTTCCTCGCAAGAGGAATGAATCGAATGAAGAAACGGTTGGAGCTTTAGATAGCGGCCGAGCACCTGAAAAGGGGCGTTCGACGCTTTACAGGCTGGCGAATAAAGGCAGAATACCAGTCCACAAGGCCGGGCGCGGGTGGCGGCGCCATGTGGACGAGTCACTGACTCAAAAGACGGTGCGGAATGCTTTCTCCAAGGCGGTCCAGGAACTCCCGGGCCATACCGATGTCAAGGCCACGATGATCTACACCCATGTCCTCAAGTGGGGGCAAGGGCGTCAAGAGTCCGATGGATGACTTGTAGAGGAGATAGTCCGGCGTGTTATGCAGAAGCCATATACACCCCATATCAAGCGGTGCTAACGCCATAATGTGCTGCGAATACGGAGCTTTATGGCAATTACACCGCCGGCGTGTTATGCCTCAACTTTAAGGAGCAAGGGTGTTTCAGAGAAACCAAATAATCATGGTTAGCCTTCCGGAGGGAAGAAGGACGCGCACGAATGGACAGTCTGAGTATTTGGCTCAACGCGTGAGCCATGGAGGTCTTTATGATTCAAGAGAAGATGACCTTAACTGGATCACACTTTTTGACGTGAAAGGAGAAACGTGTGGAAGTAAGAAATCTCTCGTTCGATTTCCCTTCGATGCGAGGGGGAGGCCCTCGAAATCTCGAGCAGGCAGTCAATTTCCCGCGACAGGTCGTTAATGCGGTGGCCGTGTTGACAGGCTATTCGGCGCAGTTCGGAGACAATGATGATCACCACCTGGGGCGACTGGAAGTAACAACGAATACAGAAGTGGTGGCGGACATCGTGAAGGTCAGGGTTGCATACGGTTTGCGCGACTGGTCGGGGACTTGGGATGACAACTACGGCGGACTGATAGAGGTAACCGTGTTTGCGGATCTCGAGGCCCCAGGTGCACCTGCACGCAGAACGGATCTCATGATAACCGGCATCGAAACTACGCAGGCGATCCAGCATTTCCGCAGTTCTCAACACCTGAATGCCGGCGAGGGAGGTCCCGATAATTCTATTCCGCTGATCGCACGGAAGGACACTGCGCTACGCGTCTACGTGGATTACTCACCACCTCCGGGAGCCGCGCCCTTCGCCCAGCTTTCGGGAGAGGTCCAAGTTCAAACTTCGTCGGGGGCGACTTTGCCTATCCTACCAGCGGCCACAATTTCGCCTCGCGCCGATGTTTCGATAGAACGCACCCTAGTGGACCATACCCTCAATTTTGTTATCCCAGAGGCCTGGTGTCAAGGTGAAATTGAGTTCTCATGTGAGGTGTTCGATAGCGCGACTCCGGCGCTACGGTCTATGGCTTTTCGGCGGACACTGCGGTTCATTGATGTAGCTCCGCTCTCGACATACGCAGTGGGGATCAACTATACGGGTCAGACTCCGAATTTGGCGCCGCCTTCCATGGCTGACGCAATCGCCACATTGGACAAGGCTGATCGCCTGTTCCCATTCGGTGAAATCCTCGTTAATGGCTACACAACTATCGACTTCGGCGAGAACATGAACGCCAATATCGCGGACGGATGCGGGGACGGCTTCAACGATCTACTTGCTAAGTTGCGTGACCTTCGTGGAGACAGTGAAGACCTGTATTGGGCAGTCTTGCCGGCGGGGGTTGTCACTGGCAGCGTCGGCGGGTGCGGCAGCGGCAGCGGAAGAGTTGCTGCACAGATCGTCGGGCATGACTTCGCATTGGCCGAGGAATTTGGCCATGCACTTGGTCGCAAACACGCCCCAGCCGGTATCTCGCCCGCCCCGGCCAATCCGGACGCGGAATACCCGACATACGGTGTCTACCCGTCAGGCAGTATCGGTGAGATCGGCTACGATCCAGCTTGGAACACCGTATTTGATCCAGCCGCAACATTTGACTTCATGGGGTACGGACAGCCCGAGTGGATCAGTCCGTACACTTTCTTGGCGCTCATGGGCCAAGCGAAGATCACCGGTCCGGATACCTATCCATCCTCCAGACGATCGGTGGTGGCGGCCCATACCGTCGCTGCGGGAGAGGTTCTCCGGCAGAAGCACCAGACTCTCTTCCTCAGACTCTCGATTTCGCGGGAACGGAAGGCGACGCGTGACTTTATGTTCCATTTTCCCGCGGTCCCAAGCCGTCCCAGTGGCGTCCCGACGGAGTTTTCGTTGGAATTTCTGGATAAAGACTCGAACGTCCTTTCCTGCGCTCCACTTCACCAGCTCTGCCTTCACTGTCAGCCGACGTGTTGGCCGAAGCGGTTCAACCAGAACGTTACGTTTCCGGACGGCGCGCGATGGATGATTATCTGGGAGGATCGCCAGAAGATTTATGAAGAGGTCATCCCCGATCCGCCGAAAATTCTGGTCACAGCCGAGTCGAAGAAAGTGAAAGATGTGCCCGGAATAGCCGTTCGGTGGCAGGCATCTGTGCCAATCGAGGACGACAGCAAGAAGCATGACGCTGAGGGGCGCATGTATCTCGTTCAGTGGCAGGACGGAAAGGGGAACTGGCGCGGCGCCGCCCCCCGCTCTAGTGAGTGTGCGCTCTTCATTCCATTATCGCATCTTCAGCTCAATCCAAGACAGCGGAAACTGCAAATTCGTGTGCTGGCCACCTCAGGGATCGCAACCGGATGCGTTGAAGCCGAGATTAGTGACCTCGAAATCCCCGCGCCTAAGAACAAACTGATACTTCATGGGGAGCACCATATCAGTCGTAAAGAGGGAAAGGCATTCCTCTCGCCTCTGATTAGAATCACAACCCTGGGCGACGATGGCACGGTAACCGGTGGGGATAATATCCGTTGGTTCGACGAGCAGGGGCGTGACATCGGTCGCGGCCGCACTCTGGATATGCGTCGCCTCGCGAATGGTCAACACGTGATCAGTGCGGATGCCGTACATCTTGGCGCGGGGGCCGCTCGGGCTTCATGGCTCGTAGAGCGAACAGAAAGTGGTGTACGAATTCTCAAGCGTTTGTAGAAGCGCCCGGTGTAAGCGCTCTATCAAGAATCGAAAGGAGAAAAGACATGGAAATTCGAAAGGACACAATCTCGTTTGGGCCATTCTCAGGTAGTGGACCACGAAACTCCAACAAAGACGTAACCTTCCCTGGCCCGGTGACTAAGGCTTCTGCCGTGCTCACGGGCTTTGTCGTAGAATTTTCCGGAGGGGAGGACCACGAATTCGGAAAGCTGGATGTGTTCCTGGACACTGCTCTGCTCGGTGGCAGTGTTGTTCGTGTTACGGCTCGCTTTGGCCTGCGTGACTGGTCCGACAACTGGGACGACAGTTACGACGGCCGCGTGGACTTTGCCGTAATCGCGGAGTGACGTCAAGCCCCGAGTGGGCTTGACTCGCTTGGCTACAAAATACCCGTGCCGGGAAACGACGGGAGTGGTGGCACTCGGTTCACCGGAGTGTATCTTGGCGACATACTGAGACTGTCTGAGACATAAAAAATGGCGTCCCCAACGGGATTCGAACCCGTGTTATCGCCGTGAAAGGGCGGTGTCCTGGACCGGGCTAGACGATAGGGACGTCAGCGAAGTGTGGGATTATACGTTTCTGGCCGGATTTGTCAAGAGAATTGTTGTGATGCTGTGGCGCATGGCCCTGGGCGCACCTATTCGCGCTAGAAAGCGACAAGATAGACAACAAGAGCTGCCAGCATGATCAGAAACAGTGAACCCCAGATAATCAGTCTCGTCCAGTCATTGTTGCCGATTTTGGAAAACGCATCAGCTCGGGGAGTTGGCGCGACGGTATCTTCCTTGGCGAGTAGGTCATGAATCTCAGCAAAGTTTTGGAAACGTTCCGACGGTGAGGTTCGGACCATTCGTTGGATAAGAGACTTCAGCGATTGTGGCGTAGTACGAGCACCGTCAATCCAAACGAATTTGCCGTAGGTATCGAAAGTCGGTTTGCGATTGGTGAGCAGTTGGTAGAAAATAACTCCCGCCGCGTAAACATCACTGGCCTTACTCTTGCGTCGTTCGGGAGCGGCATACCAGTTGGCGGCGTTTTTGTCCACTGAGGGCATTAAGGCGAAATCGGCGATCTTAAGTACATCCTCGCGATCAAACAGGATATTGGAGGGCTTAAGGTTGCCATGAACAATGTTGCTTTTGTGAGCAAAATCCAGCCCGGCGGCGATCTGCAACATCAACCGGCGCGCGTCGCGGTGAGGCATCGGTTTGACCAGGCGATCCGCCAGCGAACCTCCCTGTGCATAATCCATAACGATGACGAGCTTAGCGCTATCACTGCCGGCTCCATGCAGGGGCAGGATGTTGGGATGACGCATATTGGCAAGAAGTCTGGCTTCCCGCAACCCGATATCGGGTTTGTTCTGCTTCTTGATGACGAACAACGAGCCGGTGGCGCGGTCTTCCACAAGGTATGTTGAACTGTATACACCCGTCTTTAGCGTGTCCAAAAACGAGCAATTGCCAAGAAAAGCCTTGGCCTTCTCCCCGCTTAGGCGGGGCGCGGTCGCAGCATCGCTCTTGTGCATTACGGCGAGCAATTCGTCTTTCATCTCCACCGCCTTTTGATATCTGGCGTCAGGATCGGGCTGCAGCGCTTTCAACACGATGGCATCGAATCCTGGCGACAGTTGCGAATTGACTTCCGACGGCTTGCGATGTCTCGCCATTGGGGGTTTTCCAGTCAACACTTCACTTAGCATAACCCCCACGGCATAGATGTCGGTCCGATGATCAACGTTGGAGGAATCCTCTTTCTGTTCGGGAGACATGTACGCGAAGGTTCCGACCATTGCACCCGTTGCGGTGAGTTGAGCAGCTTCAGCGCCGAGAATATGAGAGATACCGAAATCGGCGATTAGAGCGTTGTCTTCGCTATCGATCAGAATATTTGCCGGCTTGATGTCTCGATGGATGATGCCGTTTTTGTGGGCATAGTCAAGACCCTTGAGCACCTGCACGATGACATGGAGTTTGCGGTCAAGTGGCCAGTTTTCTTTCTGCAAAATGCGCTGAAAATCGGTACCGGCAACATACTGCATGGCAAAATAGAGCCGGCCATGGTCTTCACCGCGGTCGATTATCTGCACGATGTTAGGATGAGACATCTCCGCCAAAGTCGTCGCCTCGCGATCAAAGCGCTGAATCAGGTTCGTATCTTGGCTAAGACGCGGGTGGAGTATCTTAATGGCTACCTTGCGATTAAGTGACTTCTGGCGTGCGAGATAAATTTCGGCGAGACCGCCTTCTCCGATCTTGTCGATAATCTCGAACTCGCCAATTGCGGCCGGATATGGTTTGGTCAGTATGGTCTCAGGCATATTTCCACGTCACAATAGTATTGCACCCCTAATAGGTATTTTCGGTAAAGATTGAAACGATCTTGAGGAAGCTATTTGATTAGCAACATTTTACGGGTCAGGACACCAGAATTGGTCGTGAGGCGATAGAAATAGACCCCTGATGGTTGCGATCCGGCGTCCCAGATGACAACATGTTCTCCGAAGGAGTATCTGCCCTCCGCTAAAGTGATAAGACAATGCCCTGCAACGTCATAGACATCAAGGCGAATGTGATCTGATTGCTTGAGCGAGAACACGATTTGTGTATTAGGATTAAAGGGATTGGGGAAGTTCTGTCCCAGAGAGAACTGCTTTGGTATCTCAGCATTTGCATCTTCAACTGGAGTGGCTTGACGAATCTTAATACCTCCAGCAGCAAAGCTGGGATAAATCGTCGTGCCGAATGCATCTGAGGCATTCAACTCTTCGTAAAGTGTCGGATGATAAAATGTATCCACGGGCACAAAGGCATCTGCAGCAAACGTTGTCGTATGGAAATGTATGCGGCAAATTTCACCCCCCCCAGTGGGAAAAGTCGGGATTGGCGTGGCGAGGTTTGGGACGATATTGATGAATCCTTCGCGATCGGCGTCAGTAACCTGTGCCTTAAAGAGGAAATTGCCTGTTGCGATTGTGTATTGAAACGATACCGAGTCAATGATAATGTCGCTGTTGGCGCCAATTCTGAGCGGAATTTGAAGTCCCGCAAGCCGGACATCATTGTTGCAGAAGATGCGCAAGTAACTTGCCGTCGCAGGCCCCACATCCTTAGTCTCCACTTGTACAGAGACAGTCTGGCCCAGGCCCGCAGCGGCAAGTAACGTGAAGAATAACAAGGTTTTCGCAAAAAGGCGTATAGGCATTCAATCTCCGTGACGTGACTGGGCGAAGTAACACAGAAATATAACTAACGCGGTGATATTGTCAACAAGTTAGACCTCGCCAAATTCGACGCCACCGTGTCCCAATTCATCGGGACTGTTGAAAAAGCCCAAACCGTGTCATTGCGAGGAGTGCCGGGTGCTGATGTGGGGTGGGGAACACGACGAAGCAATCTCGATTTACGCTCTCCAGTATCCTGAGTCCGTTCGTCCTGAGCTTGTCGAAGGATGAACGGACGCCTCTTGCCCTTCGACAAGCTCAGGGCGAACGGGTCCCGATGCGGGCGCGCAGATTGCTTCGCAGTCATTGCCCCTCCACTCTTCCACTCACCATGACTCCTCGCAATGACAACTCCGAGGTTTTTCAACCATCCCCCTCGTTGTAGGCACATACGCCACTCAACAGCATTTGCGTAGTCTCACCATTTGGGCTTATATTCCCGATCGTATGGTGCGAAAAAGAACATCAGGCCTTGATGAGAGTATTTTCGGCGGCATCCTGTCCATGTTGATCAGTGCGGCAAATACCCGCGTAGGGGCGCGGTCCCCGCGCCCAGAGACTGAATCCGTTCTCGTCGCGCTTTCCGGTGGTCCTGATTCAGTAGCGCTGCTGCATCTCATCAATGCGGCTAGCGTGGAGAAGGGATTCAGGGTCGCTGCCTCCCACGTCAACTATGGACTCCGTGGTGAGGAATCGCACGACGATGAACGCTTCTGTCGTGATCTATGTAAGCAATTGGGCGTCAAACTCCACGTCAAGAAAGCGAGTCTGTTGGCTTGGAAATCCGGAACGAACCTACAGGCCGAGGCGCGCAGAATACGATACAGTTTTTTCGACGAAATCTGCGCGAAGCACCAACTCACTTGGATTGCTACGGGTCATAACAAAACCGATAGCATCGAGACGATTCTAATGAACCTCTGCCGTGGCGCGGGTACGTTTGGCTTGTCGGGTATTGAACCTGTCTTTGGCAAGGTCATTCGCCCGCTGCTCGATTTCACACGCGAGGAGATCATCGCATACTTGCAGCGGAATCGTCTCCCCTATCGCATTGACCGCTCGAATTTGGAAAGCAAGTACACGCGCAACAAGGTCAGACAGCAACTGTTGCCGGTCGTCGTGAAGATATTTGGAGATAGGGCGATTGGCAGTATCGCCCGCGCGGGGCAAATACTCGCTCAGCAAGAGCATTACTTGCGCGGACAAATTGCTCGGTTGCTGGATCGCGACGCCGTGGTGACACCGTTCGGAAAGATAGCCCTTGATTTGAAGCGCTTTCGGCGATATGATGATTTCTTGAAGCAGTTGCTCATCGCAGACTGCTTCAAGCGGTTGACTGGATCGCTGCAGAACTTCGATCTGGCGGCGGCGCAGAGAGTGATCAAACAGGTGCGCTCGGCAACAGTCAAAGTAGATCTGACGTCCGGGTTGATTGCCGAGATTTCCGATGAGCGGCTATACATCTATCGCACGGCGAAAGACAAGCCGTCTTACACGGTTCGACGAAAGGGATCCACTTGTCTGCAGGCGTATGGGATGGAGATATCAATAGAAGAGACACCGACGGCAAAGTTGGCCGGCAAAGAGTTGCGTCTTGGCAAGAACCTGAGGGTTTATGTCGACGCCGACAAGTTGCAGGGTAAGCTTACGGTAAGATCACCGAAAATCGGCGATCACTTTTCGCCATTGGGTATGAAAGGGTCAAAAAAGCTGTCGGACTTCTTTAGCGATCGCAAGATCGACCGTCCGTTGCGCGAGGAAAAACCGTTGTTACTTTGTGGCGACAATATCGTATGGATAATTGGTCATGAGATTGCCGATAGTGTCAAAATCTCTGCACGGACGAAGACGGCACTAAAATTGGAGGTAACGCAACATCGCAAGTTCTGATATCGACACCCGACTGGAAGTATTGATTAGTAAGGAGCGGCTCCAACAGCGCATCGTCGAACTGGCGCAGGAGATCAAGCGCGACTATCAGGATCGAAATCCAGTTCTGATCGGCACGCTCAAAGGGTGTTTCGCATTCCTGACTTTTCTGGCTCTGGAACTTGACTTCGATATCGAAATCGATTTCATCTCCGCGCGTTCCTATGGTCATTCCGACCGTACTTCGGGCAGAGTGGATCTATTCAAGAATCTTTCGATAGATGTAAGAGACCGGCATGTGCTGCTGGTGGAGGATATCGTTGACTCGGGCTTTACGTTGCGCATCCTGCTGGAGGATTTCCAGCTTGCCAAACCGAAATCGGTTGCTGTAGTAGCGCTGCTGAATAAACGCGGGAGTCATCATGTAGAGGTGCCGTTGAAATATGTTGGCTTTGATATTGAAGATGATTTTGTTGTAGGATTCGGACTTGACTTTTCGGAGAAGTACCGGAACTTACCCTATATAGCCGTGTTAAAACGTATGAACATGAGCAGAAACCAGTAGGAATTTGGAGCAAACGCGTTTGGATAGCAATTTGAATAGAGGGCCTAATCTGCCACCGCAGATACCGAGGCGGGGAGAAGATCCCAAGGGCAAGAACGACTCGAATTGGAAGCGCAATTCCCGGACCATGATCTTTTGGCTGGTCTTTCTATCGATTGTCATTGTCCTGCTCAGATATGTCGCCTCGCCGCATTCGGAACGAACGCCGATCAGGTATACGGAGTTGCTCGATCAGCTCAAGAAGGGCAATATCGAGGAAGTGACTTTCGTCGACCGCGAAGTTCGCGGCAAGCTCAAGAGCAAATTCGTTCCGGAAGATTTCAAGAGCAAAACTGAAGGCATAGACAACTTCGTGGCGATGATTCCTTTCACCGACCCACAACTGGTCAGCAAACTGGATTCCGCCGGCGTGAAAATCAGCGCCGAGAAATCGGAAGAGAATTGGCTCAGCTACCTCTTCACCTTCGCGCCCTTTCTGCTGGTCATCCTCTTGTGGCTTTTCATAATGCGTCAGATGCAAGGCGGCGGTCCCAAGAGTTTGTTCAGTTTCGGCAAGTCGCGAGCGAAACTAGCCACTGAGGACCGCCCGAAAGTGACGTTCAACGACGTCGCCGGCGCTGATGAAGCCAAGGAAGAGCTTGGGGAAGTTATCGAATTCCTTAAGGAACCGGGCAAGTTCCAACGGTTGGGGGGGAAAATCCCCAAGGGCGCGCTTCTGATCGGCGCTCCGGGCACCGGCAAAACGCTCTTAGCGCGCGCCGTGGCAGGCGAGGCAGGTGTACCCTTCTTCTCCATGTCGGGCTCAGATTTTGTAGAAATGTTTGTTGGCGTAGGCGCGTCGCGAGTGCGCGACCTGTTTGACCAAGGCAAGAAAAACGCTCCGTGTATCCTGTTCATCGACGAAATCGACGCGGTCGGTCGTCTACGCGGCGCCGGTCTGGGGGGTGGACACGACGAGCGCGAGCAAACGCTAAATCAGTTGCTCGTGGAGATGGACGGCTTCGAATCCAATGAAGGCGTAATCTTGTTGGCAGCCACCAACCGCCCTGACGTGCTTGACCCGGCTTTGCTGCGACCGGGACGTTTTGATCGACAGATCGTGGTCAACCTTCCTGATATCAAAGGTCGGGAAGGAATTCTGCAAGTGCATATCCGTAAGCTCAACCTTGCAGACGATGTTGATATCAAACTTATCGCCCGCGGCACGCCCGGGATGTCGGGTGCCGATCTCGCCAACTTAGTGAATGAGGCGGCTCTGTTGGCGGCGCGGCGCAACGCCGACAAAGTCAGCATGCAGGACTTCGAAAAGGCGAAGGACAAAGTCATGATGGGCGCCGAGCGGCGGTCATTGGTGATCTCCGAGGAAGAAAAACGCACGACGGCCTATCATGAGGCCGGGCACGCGCTGGTTGGCAAGCTCATTCCCAAAGCCGATCCTGTCTACAAAGTGACAATTATACCGCGCGGTCTGGCTCTGGGTGTGACCAGCTTCCTACCGATTGAGGAAAGGCACACGTATTCCAAGGAATACCTCGAAACCAAGCTAATTTATCTCATGGGTGGA
>CAIVAP010000013.1 GCA_903903945.1 uncultured bacterium
GCCCTGGCCGATGGTTTCGGCATGCGCAATTGCCTCTACCAGCTTCTTGGGAACCTTGGTTTGTTTGTCGTAGAAGCGTCTCAGTTCGCGGATATTGACGGCATTGACCGAAAGAGGGTCCTTGGTAAGCGCTGAACCCTCGATCGCGCCGATCAATTCGCCGACGCGTGGTGACGTGGCTCTCTCATGCACCATGCCGGCCAACAGCGCCAGTTGATTAGCGCGGTGTGCCGAACCGCCGTGTGGCATGTAGGTGCGCTCATCCCAACCGAGCAGCGCCGCGGCTGATCCGAGAAGCGCGGCTTCATTGATGATTTGTTTGAGTTCTTTTAGTGCCTGTTCCGGTTTCTGTGGCATCGGGAGTACTCCTTATGTATCTGGTATAGCAAACGTATATTCTTACCTACGTGAGCAAGTATAATCAGGTTGCCTCTCAGAAGCAACGCAGATTACCACGCTGGACTACTCAAGAAAAACGCCGTCAGGAGACTGTTCCTGGCGGCGCATGTTTCAATTCTGTTATGAAGGTACGGTGATTCGAGTTCTTCTTTGCCTATTGTTTTTGGATGGCTTCGACTTCCAAGTCGATCTTAACGTCGTTGCTCACAACCAGTCCACCGGAATCGAGAGTCTTGCTCCAAGATACGCCCCAGTCCTGACGGTTGATCGTGGTAGTCGCGGAAAATCCGGCGCGAGTGTCACCTTGCATGCCCTTCACAGTCCCATTGAACGTAGCGTCCAAGGTAACCTCCTTGGTTACGCCGCGCATCGTCAAGTCGCCGACGATCTGGAAAGTGTTGTCTTTGCCGGGGATAACTTTCTTGGATTTGAATCCCATTTGCGGGAGCGAGTCGGCTGCGAAAAAGTCAGGGGATTTGAGGTGCTTGTCACGAAAGTCGTTGCCAGTGTTAATGCTTGCCGGATTGATTGACACTGTCACCGTCGCGGCAGCGAAATCCTTCCCATCGAAGTTGATAGTTCCACTGAAGTCGTCGAATTTACCGTTGACTTTGCTGATTACCATATGCTTGACGGTGAAGCCGACACTAGAGTGTGCCTTATCGATTTCCCAGGTAGCCGCCGACAATGACGGTACGGCGATGGCGATAGCCACGGTAGTGGCGATTAGGTTCTTGATCACAATTCCTCCTTGGCGTAAACGATTCAAGATTATTGTCTTTGT
The DNA here is from genome assembly GCA_903903945.1 of uncultured bacterium. GTDB lineage: Bacteria > Zixibacteria > MSB-5A5 > CAIYYT01 > CAIYYT01 > CAIYYT01. The sequence goes on from CAIVAP010000013.1 coordinate 1,184, forward strand.
CTAATATCCAATCTCATGAACGTACTCAGAGTAACAATTCGTGGATAAAAAAGTTTCCAGAAAAATCGCAGCGGTTATGTCGAAAAGAGTGTCGACACCTGCTGCACAGATGTGCGACTGTTCTCCCTAGCCGAGTTGCTGGAAATGAAAAGGGAGCGCAGCGATCTGCGCTCCCGTGCTAACAGGGAGGAATCCCGGTGTCAGCGCAAGATTGCTAAAGTCCCTTGCCTCTGCCACCACGATTTTGCATTCTCTTGATTATCACGTCTTTCAGCGGGCCTCCCTTGCCCTTGCCCATCATACAGGGCCGATCATTTGCTTTTTCGCGTTGTTCCGGTGTCAAGACGGCTCGCATGGCCAGTCGCAAACCGACGGACTTCTTTTGTAGGTCAGTCCGGAGCTTACCGATTTGATCGATCTTGGCATCGATTTCGGTGCGCTTGGCATCGGAGCGTATCAACTGCTGCAGATCAATATGCATGACCTGCAGCTGTGCGCGCATTGGGATGACTTCCTTGCGGAAGTTGACGGTGAGGTCTTCGAGCTGTTTGCGCTGATCTTTGGTCAGCTCAAGTTCGTCAGCCATTCCCGCCAGACCACAGTCGGGGCCGCGCATTCCCATACGCATTCCGTGCCCCATCTCACCTGCGAAGATGACATCTTCGTCGATGTCGAAGTCTTCAGAGCCGGGTCCCATGTCACCCACGACAATCGTTTCCTCATCGTTGTTACCAGTGTCCGGCGCTTGAGCAAAGGCCGGTGTGTAGGCAATCACCAGCAAACCCAGCAGTGCCAGGGTGAGTAGTAATCTCCGCTTCATTCTATACTCCTTTCGTTTGTCACAATCCATCTCCTGCCTGTGCTTTTGTTCGTAAATCACAGGCGTCCTCATCTCTTATCATCTTGTTCGTGGTCGCGGTCACCACCAAGGCCAAACCCCTGTCCCGGACCCATCATCGGCTTATCCTGCCACTTGGCGCGTTGCCTGATTTTCCTGAGGAACCAGTCACGCTGTTCAGGAGAGAAGCTCTTGCTGTCCTCGATGAAGTTATGGACCATCGTCTTCTCGATCTGAACCTGCAGAGCACCAATCTCGGTGACGAGCTGATCAATTTTGACCGTATCGGGTTGATTACTGTTCATCGCACTCATCAATTCCAGTCGTTTCCTGCCAATTTCCTCATGAATCGGAGTCATAAGGCTATCCATCCGATGGCGAGAATCTCTCAAGAACTGACGTTGCTCCGGCCGCAAACTGAGGTTTCCCGGTAGGTCTTGAGGAGACATCATGCCATCGCCCCGATCCGGTCTCCAAAACGGACCAGCAACGCGCTGATAGATTATCGTTCCGAGTGCTGCAACATTGATAACTACCAAAACAATGATCAGATAGGTTAGGGTGCGTTCTCTCATTGTCCGTTCCCTCCGGTCGCATCGATCTGATAGACGGCATCAACAGCCGAGCTTACTGACGATTGTGCCAGGGAGGATGCATAGTAGTCGATGATTTCAGTCTCAGACAGCTTCTGGGAATCCGTCGGAACGTGACCCAGGAAGATTCCGGCGACGACCGCGACAACCAGTCCAAATGATCTTATCGATAAGGAGATAACCGGCCGCCATTGCACGGGCAGGCGGAGTCGGGACGGCCGGTTTTCTTCCATGCGGTTAATCTTGTCTTGCAGTCTGTACCAGAGTTCGCTCGGCAACTCGACTGCGGCACGATCCATTGACTCGTCAAATAGCGGTTGATAGGTAGCAAGCAGTTGCCGGCAGGTTGGGCAGCCTTCCAAATGCGATTCAAAATCTACCCGGCGGTCGCTCTCGACTGACCCGTCCAGCAGGTCAATCAGATTCTGGTCAATGTCAGTACACTTAATCACTTGCTTGTTCCAACCTTCGCTCATTGTGACATCGGTGATCTATTCTTACTTGCGGATTTTCTGACCTTTTTGAGCATCACTTTCTGCAGGTTTTCCTTGGCTCGGTGCATTAGGGACTCGATGGTGCCCAGCGTTACATGTAATTCTTCGGCTATCTCATTGTAGCTCAATCCCTCAAGCTTGTGGAGCAAATAGACCTCCCGTTGGCGGTGGGGCAAAGTACCCAGCAAATCGGCAAGCTGGATCTGGGCTTCCCGCATCTCAACTTGTCGGTCGGGGCTATCGGCAGCCGCAGCCGGGAGTCGGTCGATGATTGATTCATCGTCAGCTTCCAGAGAAAAAAGTTGCCTGATCTGAAAGAACAGTCCTCTACGTTTCTTGAAGTTGATCGCCTTATTGACGGCAACACGATACAGCCAGGTCGACAACTTGCTTTCACCACGCAGCGATTCAGCGTGCTTCCAAAGTGACAAGAAGACGTCCTGGGTCAATTCCTCGGCATCATCGCGATTGCCAACCAACCGCAGAAGCAGGTTATAGACGCGCGGAGAGTGAATGTCAAATAACTGCTTGAAGGCGGCGCGCTCGCCGGCTGCGACCTTGCGGATCAGTTCCTGTTCCTGTATGTCGGTAACGCCGTGCACCGTGGTATCCAACATAATCAGTTGGACAGCAGGTAGTAAGAAAAACTTGTGAGACTAATTCCGGCCATCGGTAATAGGGTTGTCCCGAAAGTCGGTTTGAGGCGTTGTAGGTGCGAATTTATTCGCACGCCGCAGATAGTACGAAAAAACACTTCACTGCCAAATCACTCCGACTCAATCAAGAAGGATGAATCGGAGTTGTGCGAATAAATTCGCACCTACAAAATCAACGCTGCGCTACTACTTCTGGGACAGCCTCGTAATGGCGTGCCGTTGCACTCGCTCAAACGTTGTAAGGACAGAAGTGATAGTCCGTGACACCTTTGGTGCAGTATAACAGGCGGCGCGGTGACGAACGGCCGTCGCTTTGGCTGGAGTCGATCAAGAGGCCGTGAGGACAGCGCAGGCATTTGGCGGGTTGGCCGTCAATGACAGTGCCGGTGAACTTGGCCTGCTTGAGTTGACTTGAAGGAATCGTCTCGCCGTTCTCACTACGGACGATGTCGATATTGCCGACTTTGCCGAACACGAACCGCCCACGATCGATTTCCAGTTGTCCCTTCATATCGATCACATCCCCGACGGCCAATTCCGCACGGTCATAGACATCAAAAGAGAGCCGAGCATAGAACGGGTCTCGAAAGAGGTCATAACCAAAGATGCCATCGACCATATACAGCAGCGCACCTCGGCAGGCGATCCGTAACGAGCCATTGTCGCCGTGATTCGTTAGCAGTGGGTTAATCGACTTGATCTTCCCGCGCACCTCGATTCGCTTGCCGGACATTTCCCGCACCCACTCCTCGAATTCCGCAAAATCCTTCCGGAAGCGATCATACTCTGACGATTCGGCCTTGAGTTCCGGAGAATAAGCCAGCTTCAGATCATAGAAAAAAGGGCAGGAGAAACAGTCTTTGCCGACATGCTTCTTGTCGCGAGGGCATTTGTGGCCGTCATCAAATTTGCGGCATTTCCAAGCGAATGACACGCAGCCATTAGGATAGCACTCCTTGTACTTGACCACATGCCACACCGATGTGCCGGATTCATGATGCTTATGGAGCCGGTGAGGGCAGAAGAAGAGGTCAGAGACCTTATAGAGGTTGCGCCAAGACTGCTGCATCGCACTGAATATACGACCTATCCGAATGATACTGAAGGAGATTGTCCGACTGGTGTAGGACGATTCCCATAGTTTCGCGCGCTCCATCGGCCATTTAGGCCTGTTTCACTTCGCATCACCATCATTATCCTCTTGCCAGGCAACGCCCTATCCCGCCCCAAAATGTTTGCCCAAACTTGGCAAACAGTCTGCAAGAACAATCCCCGGAAGCATGAAGCAGGAGGGAACTGCGATGAAGGTGAAATTTACGCTGACGATGGATGACTTGACGGTTGACGACGATCACTACGACTCCGTGGTGATCGATTGGATTTCCGAAGTCCAGCAGGAGGAAGTGTTGGAGATGTCACAGAGGTGGATCACATCGCAAAACTTCCTTACGCGCAGGATGATCGGTTTGCAGCGGGTCGGGGAATCCTCGCTGACTATTGAACCGATCGACGAAAACATCACGACCTGAGAGGAAGCGCAATGCTGATGGGGTGGAAAACGCTGGAGGTGGGGCTGCAATCCTTGATAGGGGGATTGACGGAGAAGGCTGTCAGTGTCCATGGCGAACTGGTCGCCGGATTGGGCATGACCGGCGCGCTGGCGCTGTACCTGACACTGGGAGTTCTGGCTGTGTTAGCGTTGTGGCGCATGGTCAAGTTGTCGTTCGACGTCATCCGCTGCGTGGCCATACCGGCTCTGGCAGTGGCATTCGTCGGCGCTTGGCTGATGCCATTTTCATTCTATCACATCCTACCGGTCACAGCAGCTCTCTTTTCGGGAATACTCTTGCTCAAGGGATAATGCGGTCGGCTGGCCGACCAAGGCAGATAATTTTTTGGCAGAAATCATGGGGTGGAACTATGCGACCGTGGCGAAGAAACAGAAAGACACATTGCCCGCTCTGCGGCAGCCGACTGACCAAAGAACTCGGCAAGCCGTATTGTCCGACTTGCAGAATCGTGCTGGTCGGTGACAGTTGCCGTTTCAGCGACCTACCGCAGTTCATCCTCGGCAGGAACGACACCAAGAGCAAGTGAGTGGTCATGTCGACGAATGCGGAACGATGCCATATTTGCGGGAAACCGATGCGGGAGTTCAAAGGCGTTTACCTTTGTCTTCCCTGTA
>CAIVAP010000014.1 GCA_903903945.1 uncultured bacterium
GTCACCGCAAATATACAGAGGCGCCACCTGCAAGTACGCCGGTATTGTCTGCAACGCATCCGCCGAGTCCGGATCATTCGAGGACACCTTCAGGCCCGCTTGATAGCTCCCCGTATCCAAATCGACTCCCGAAAAGATCAATTGCACGAGCGCTGACTGCCCGGCCGGCACTTCGCCCGACGATGGTACTGCAAACAACCACGGCTTCGGCTTGAAAATTTGTACAGCCAGACTATTATGCAGATAATCGGTGTTGATCGCGACCGTCATACCCATCGTTCCCGTCCGGTCCTGGATGCCAACTGTGTTCCCCAGAATGTCAAATCCAGGCGCGATCATTTGATACTGTAACTTGATATTCCCGTTTGGTGACAGGATGATTTCCGCAGTGATTACATGCCCCGGATTGATCGCCAAGTCATACTCTGGATAACGAGCATACTCGATCACAAAATCACTTCCCACCGTCTCGTACACGACCTTCCCACCCGGACTATCGGCATCCAAGATGTTCAAATCATCCCAGCACCAACAGATCACATTCTTGGGCGTGGTGCTCCAAGTGTTCGGCAAGGCCACGTGGTTCCAAGTCTCGTAGTTCGTCGTCGGCCCAAAGCCAAATAGGCCGTTTGAACCTACATAGAATTTCGTGTAGCTCGAATCATAAAACGGAAATGCGAATGGAAGCGGGAAGGGACCAATAAAGTTGTCGTCTTTCAGTCCCGAAGTAATATCCGTGCCCGTCGCTTCGATGTCGATCCAGCTATAGGTCGGACCACCCGTTTCGTCCGAGTCAATCCAGATATTGCCCCAGGCATCCGGTCCGCCGGCGTTGTAGACCACCTCCGGTCCCAGACGCACCGTGTTATCTCCTTTTGCTTCCCGATACTCGGTCCAGCCTTTGGGATAACTGTATTGATTGACGCGTCCCTCCTGAACCAACCTGTCAAATATCGACGATAGAATCGGAACAGCCACCAGAGAATAGCTCAAACCACCCTGCCCAGTATTGGTGATCAGCAATTGGTCGTACACCGAATCCCCCTTCAGTACTGTCTGGCTGAAGCTTAGCGGCGACAAACTCACATCCGGGCCATAGTCGATTCGCACGTTGTCCACAAACCAATCGTCTACAGCGCCCACCATCGCCGTGTTGCGAATCCGCAACCGGAACGCCGCGTGATGCGCATCCGTCGGCAAGCCTACCGACACGACCGCAAAGTTCGACATGTCACCATCCGCCCCCGAATGCTGCTTCAAAATCTTCCACTGACCCCCATCATTCAAATACTCGACATAGAGATCATCCGCTGAATCCGGTGGCTCGCCACCACCTGTCTGCTCATAGGCGTAGGTCAGGTTCACTCCCTGCGCCACATTCAGGTTGATTTCCTGTGACATGATTGTGTCCGCGCCCACCGGATCGCCGTTCAACCGCAGCGCATACAGCGGTGACGGCGGATTTTTCGCCAGATCGTCAATCGTCGCACCATGATTGTATACCCACCATCCCACATTAACCGTCATCGACAAGAACGTGTCGTAGAACGGCAGCGTCAGCGGTTGGCCGGTCGATATCGTCCGCAATGTCGCCGTCGTGTGCACTGCGCTTGAACCTTGCGACGTGGCTATCACTTGGGAGGTGTCGGCATCGCCGAACATGCTCGCACTGATGATCACCCGTATCTTGAAA
>CAIVAP010000015.1 GCA_903903945.1 uncultured bacterium
AGATTCCCGACCGACTCAGGTCCATTATAGGCATCCTTTGCAACCGGGAGGAGCTTGACCGCCCGCTCGCCTGCGCGGATCGCGTCATCTTTGCGGCCCAAGCCAGCATAGATGATTCCCAGATCACCGTGGCCCTTAAAATCATCCGGTCGTTCCTCCAACCTCTTCTCCATAATGACCTTGGCAGAATCGAAACACTGACGGGCAAGTTCCGGGGTATTCTGAAGCTTGTAAATAACTCCTGACCACATCCAGAAGCGAGCACTTGACCGCATGGAAGTGAGACTGGCAAGGGCCGCGCTATAGTCTCTTTCGATTATGTGTTGTAGCACCCATGCCAGGCGCGTGTCCTCGGCATCCTGATCGGGGATTGCCGCAAGTGTTGCCCGTGCCGCCGTCGTGTCACCTCGCCACATGTAATAGTTCGAGGCTTTGTACACATATACTAGGACCTGGTCTGGGGCTATCGCTATCGATTGGTCGTAGTGTCGATCCGCCAGGTCGTATTCGTGCACCCAGTTATACATGTCGGCAAGTTCCCGCACCAAGCCTGCATCTCGCGGGTCTAGAACGACAGCGCGTCGCGCGTCCTCTAATGCCTCCCTAGACCTGCCTTGACGTGCGTAAATGAAGGCTTTGCGACTGATGATCCGTACGTCATTCGGAATCCCAACCTCGGCGTACTGAAGTTCACGGAGCGTTTGCTCATAGTCCCTGAATCCCCAGTAGTAGTAGGTCGACAATGCCTGGTGTGCCAGAGGCGAATTCGGCTGCAGCGCCAGCGCACGATCGGTGGCCAGTTTGGCCTGTGCCAGACGGCTCTCGCTGGCGTCAAATCCGAAACCGTAGATCATTGCGTGGGCCATGCCGAGATAGGCGTATGCCGGGACAAAGGTGGAGTCAAGCCGCACGGCCCGTTCGAACATCTGCACGGCCAATTGACCCCTTGCGAGTGTATAGTCAGGCGAATAGAAGTAATCGACCCCGCGCAAGTACGCCTGATAAGCTTCAACATTCTCCGTCGACATTTCGCTCAGAGCGGCGACCTCGGGTGCGCGTAGGGTGAGATTCATTGCTGCAACGATCTGCGTTGCAATATCCGCCTGAACAGCGAAAACGCCGGTCATCGGACGCTCGTACGTTTCTGCCCATAGGTGTGTATCGTCGGACACCCGGATCAACTGCGGCAGAATTCGGACTCGATTTGTGTCACCGCTCTTTTCCCAGCGGATTGTCCCCTCCAACACATAATCGACGCCCAGTTCCTTGGCCACTTCGCGAAGGCTCTTCGTCGTCTTCTTGTATTGCATCGTGCTCGTGCGTGAGATCACACCCAAATCGCGTATTAACGCCAGTTTACCGGTGATCTCATCGGTGATGCCATCGGCGAAGTACTCATCATCGGACGATCCAAGATTCTCAAACGGCAGCACCGCCAGCATCTTGCGCTGAACTGTTGTCTTTCCGCTTGTGAACAAGTTGGTTTTGAAGATGCCATAAGCAGCCACTGCGAGCAGCACCAGAGCTGCTAAGCCGACTACCAGACGCCACGCCCGGCTTTTTCTGACTGGCGCTCCGGTCAAGAGTTGGCTGGTTGCCTTCAGGCCCGTCAGATCGCTGATGACATCGGCAGCCGTCTGGTATCGTAATGCCGGGTCTTTCTGCAGTAGCTTCGACACGATTCGCTGCAACTCATCGGGTACACCTGCCTTGTATCGTGCCAGCGGTTCGGGAGTCTGCTGCGCTATCGCATTCATGGTTGCAGCAGGAGTCTCACCCTTGAATGGCGATTTGCAGCTGATCAATTCATACAGCACGACACCAAACGAGAAGAGGTCGGAGCGATGATCCGTCAGCTTCCCCTGCACCTGCTCCGGTGACATGTAGCCGATGGTCCCAAGTGTCGAACCCTCTTTGGTCAGCCTGTCGGCACCGGCTACTGCGGCCAGTCCAAAGTCGACCAGCTTGGCGCGTCCCGATTGACTGACGAGGATGTTGGCGGGCTTGATGTCGCGATGGGTAATGCCCGCCTTGTGTGCTTCATGCAATCCCTCGCAAATCTGCAGCGACAGATCGATCACCTTGTCGAGTGGGCAATCACCTTGTTTGATCAGTTCACTGAGAGACTGTCCTTCGACATGCTCCATCGCAAAGAAGGGGCGGCCGTTGAATTCGCTGACTTCGTGGATCGTGACGATGTTGGGATGATTCAGTTTGGCAGCCGCTTGCGCCTCCCGCTTGAAGCGCGCCCGGCAATCAGCATCTTGACAAAGATGTGCCGAGAGGAACTTTAACGCGACTTGACGATTGAGTTCAGTATCCTCCGCAAGATACACTTCCCCCATCCCACCGGCGCCGATCTTCTCGATGATCCGATAGTGACCGACGACCGTGCCCTTGGCGAGCACGTTTACCAGCCGGGTTTTGTCATCGTTGGGTTCCATGCTACAGTTCCAAGATAAGATGTCAGACCCAGAATCCCAGCCTATTCTTTCTTGGTGCCGGTCGAGTACAATATCTCAGCTTCGTAGGAGACGGGCTTCATTTCGCCTTCTATGCGCCGAAGCTGGATCCGTTGCAGGCCGATTTTAACTTTGAAGTGAGATGATGTGCCGCTCACTGACATTTCGTCAGGGGGAATCTCATTTGGGTTGCCATGTCCATGCACGAGTTTGTCTATAAGGGGGCACAACGAAAGCTGCAACGTGTCTGTCGCTCCGTCATCTGAGTTTAGATAGAAAGTCACGGTGTCCAGTCCTTCACCGATTCTGTACGAGATTCCGTCGGCCGGATACACCTTGCCCGCCGAACCGGAAAAAACCGAGCGAGCCCGCAGCAGATGCTGATATCCATCGATACTTAGAGAGCCGCTCTGATCTGCCCTCAGAGAGACGGCATCAGCGCTCGCGTCGTGCCAATAAGGATCGTATACAATTCCCATTATTTGTGTAACAAAAATTGGATCCTTGTATGTCGAGCCCGCTCCGAAAGAGTCCTCTTTAAGGTTCTCACGGAACCAGGGCTGAATCCCATCAAGACCATGTATCTTGTGCAGGTAGCCGATGACCGAACTTATCTGGCTCCTATCTTCGGCGGATACAGACTGCGGCGCCTTTTGCACAGTATCGTTCACGAGAATAGAATCTCGAACGAGCAGCCCCTTAAGCCTCGTGATCTGACTTCTTTCGGATATCTGGAAGGCACCCCAGGGACCAAAAGAGATGAGCATGGCCAGGACACAAAGGGAACTGGAAATCACTCTGATATTCCCGGTCTTGCTCAACATGAAGTAAGCTACCATCGCGACAAGCCAAAGGCCGTACACGATCGCGATGTATCGCGGCTCCGTAATTCCGTAGTCAGAAATTCGCCTCAAAATCGCAAGGAATAGAACTACGATCAAGGGGATGAGAACGATGAAGAACCATCGCCAGGCGAACTTGATCCAGACATTCTCTTCGCGTTCACGAATAGGATAGAGCAGCAGTAAAGTTGCGAGACCGGTTGAAGAAAAGCCTAGTATCAATCGACTGACCCAACCCCGAGGCCAATTCCACTCGATGAGGATTTTCCCCAGATAAGCGTAGAGAATCACAAAATAGACGAATACTACTGGCAGCAGAATATATTGGGCAAAAACCTTTATGCTCCCGGGATAGTCTGTTGAGGTTTCCAGACTCTCGACATCTTCAGGCACTCCCGCTAGAAAGAACCAGATCCCGAAGACTCCGGTCACAAGAACCCACAGTTGGAGGTAGCGTCTTCCCGGAACGTCCAGACCGAAAAGGTTTTCGAGCGCAGCCAGAGCAACCGCGAGTCCAGCATAAAGTACTTGCGAAAAGAGCGCGGCCATCAAAACTCGAAAGAAAAGCGTCTTGTTGAAATGCCAGAATCCCGTTGCTGTGAATCTGCCGATATAGGGGGCTACAGTCACGAGGAAAAGAACTGCAATCATCAGCATCTGAAAGCGGAACAAGTGAAATAGGGGTGCCCCGCTAAACGCCGAGGGAATCGAAAGCGCATAAGCCGTAAGAAGAATCACGCCAACCGCCTGAGCGCCGAGGTTGCGCAATCTGGACCACTTTCTGCTCTCCGCGATCAATGCGATCGCCAACAAGAAGGGAATCCCAAGTATTGCCGCCGCCAACAGATTGAAAAGAAGGCTGCTTGCCGGCGGAGGATCGTAATCAATGAGAGCGAGAGCAGATAAAGTCCCGACTAAGGCACCTGTAATGACAAGTGGAAAGCGCTGCGCTGTCCGGCGGGACTCTTGCAACACTTGTTGGATTGATGGTAGCCTCATACTAACCTCTATAACCTGAGCCTCTTGTTCTTGCGCCAATCAATCAACTGTGTTTCCGCGCTATCACAACATCCATTGTTCCTACCAACACATCGCTGTGATCAAGATCTGCCACACTGCCGTGTCGGTTTCTTAGCTCAGCCGATTGGCGATGTGTTGTATCCGAATGATATGGGCGACTAGCCTTTGCCCTTCTTCCTACACGCTTGAGTGGCAGACCTATCATTGACTGCCGGTTGGTTGCTTTTCGTTCAACTGCGGGATAGTCAAAGCTGGAGATTTGATCATCCACAGAAGCGG
>CAIVAP010000016.1 GCA_903903945.1 uncultured bacterium
AAAGAGACATAGCGGGTTATTGTGAGATGCACTGGAAGGTCAGTGCGTTTTTTTTTCTCTTTGGCTGAGCGACAAGTACCGGAGGCGTGCTTAGATGCATGAAGACATTAGGCTTCTAAAAGAACTGCAGGACATCGACTACTGGATCGGGGAGTTGGAACGATCCAAGGCTTTCTTACCCGACATGATGAAAAACTTGCAAGAGCAGATGGCTTCCATGGCCGCTGATCTGTCGCAAAAGAAAGCCCGGCTGCAGCAAGCTCAGATAGAAGTCAAGGACCTGGAAATCAAGATTGCGGAGACGAAGGAGCTCAAAGAAAAGTATCAGGAGCAAATGCTCACGATCAAGACCAACAAGGAGTATGATGCTCTGGTGGCACAGATCGAAGGAGCTAAGACCGAAGTAGCGAAAGACGAGGAACGCTGTCTGGAGTTGATGACTGAGATCGAACAGCTCAAAGTGTCTGTTGCGGGGCTTGATGAAGAGAACGCGACCATTCAGGAAGATAACGCCGGTAGACTCATTGATTTGCAGTTTCAGATTGATTCTGTTCAGGGCAAGATGGATGAGAAAGAGGCATACCGCGACAATCTGGTCAGGAAAGTATCCAAGACCGCTATGGCCACCTATGAACGGGTGCGCAAAGGACGCGGCGGCGATGTGGTGGTGGCGCTCCGGCGCGGCGCTTGTGGCGAGTGTTTCAAATCGCAGCCTCCGCAGAAGATTCAGCAGATCAAGAAGGGAACTACCATGGAAACCTGCGCTTCGTGCGGCAGGATACTGATCTGGGAAGGGGAAGAATAGCGGGTGGCTCAGATTCTTCCGGAAATGGGCTTGACTTTTGACGACGTGCTGATCGTCCCGCAACTTGCGGAGTTTCATCCCCGCGAGGTTGACGTAACGACTCAACTCACGCGCAATATTCGTCTCAATATCCCGCTCATCTCGTCGGCTATGGACACCGTGAGTGAATCGGGGCTGGCGATTGCGATTGCCCGCGAGGGCGGCGTAGGGATAATCCACAAGAATATGTCTCTGCAAAAGCAGGCGGAGGAGGTCGACAAGGTCAAGCGGTCGGAAGCAGGGATGATCGTGAGTCCGATTACTCTGACGCGTGACCAGACGGTAGGCGATGCGCTGGCGGTTATGCAGCGCTATTCCATCTCAGGAATTCCTATTGTTGAAAATTCCCGTCTCGTTGGTATCCTAACTAACAGAGATCTGCGCTTTCATCTAGCCCCGCAAACACTGGTTTCCGAGGTGATGACCAAGGATAATCTGATCACTGTGCGGGAAGGAACGACGATGGAGCAGGCGAAAGAGATTCTGCACAAACATCGGATAGAGAAACTGCCGATTGTCGATGACCAAATGAACCTCAAGGGAATGATTACGGTTAAAGACATCATGAAGAAACTCCGCTATCCGAACGCTTGCAAGGACGGTCGCGGGCGGTTGTGTGTCGGCGCCGCTGTTGGCATTGGAAGTGATCTGTTGCCGCGCGCCGAAGCAGTCATCGCGGCCGGAGTTGATTTGTTGGTGCTGGATAGCTCCCACGGGCACAGCCGTGGTGTTCTGGATGCTGCGAAAACGCTGAAAAAGCGATTCCCAGACATCGACTTGGTTGCAGGCAATGTTGCCACGGGCGAAGGAACTGAAGCGCTCATTGACGCGGGCGCTGATGCCGTGAAGGTGGGTATCGGTCCGGGGGCGATTTGCACGACCCGAGTGATTACTGGCGGCGGTGTGCCACAGGTAACGGCGATCATGGATTCGGTCGCGGTGGCTGCGAAACAGAATATCCCAGTAATTGCGGATGGCGGAATCCGCTATTCGGGTGACATCTGCAAGGCCTTAGCGGCAGGCGCACATTGCGTTATGGTAGGTTCATTGCTGGCGGGGACTGAAGAATCTCCAGGCGAGACAATCCTGTTGGAGGGGAGAAGCTTCAAGGTGTATCGCGGTATGGGATCGATCGGCGCGATGAAGGACGGCGCAAAAGACCGCTATTTCCAAGAGAATACCGAGGATATGTCCAAGCTGGTGCCCGAGGGGATTGAAGGACGGGTACCGTATAAAGGACCGCTGGCTAGTTTGGTATTCCAGCTTGTCGGTGGATTGCGTTCGGGCATGGGACTTTGCGGAGCCAAGAGCATTGAGGATTTGCGTACTAAGACAAAATTTATTAGAATAAGTACGGCT
>CAIVAP010000017.1 GCA_903903945.1 uncultured bacterium
AGATCGGTCGTAATCCCCCATCTTGTCGGAACTATACCGCCATTGGAACTGCCGAAATACCCGGTCAGATTGCTCACTACATCGCTGACGCCATTGGTTCCGGTAATCTCTACAACATAGGTCAAAGACGTTGCTGTGCCAGAGCAGAGATCACTGCGATTGGTGAGAGTCAAAGAATTGGCGTTGGCTAATGCCGGTGCCAATATCATCGCAAGAATGGCGATGAGTTTTCGCATGGTTAGAACACCAGTTGCAGCGTGTAACCAACTGTCGAACTGTCGCCTGTGCCCATCGTGACAGCCACACGGATATACTGCCGCGTGGACGATGACAACATACGTCGCGCGCTTGTCGCTGCGCCGCCGCCGGCGCCCGCGGTCACAGTAATCGGTTCCAAGTCGGCAATGGCTGCAAAGTTGGTGCCATCGGCGCTATCTTGCAAGGTCAAGACGGCGGTTTGGCCGCTGGTCAATGAAGGCGTTGCGTCAACCGAGATCAGAACCTCAAAACTTTCGCGTGACACGTTTCCAGCGAGAACGAGATCCCAAACTGGTGTGCTGTAACCCGTACCACTTGCCGCCGGGAAAAGCGTGTAGAGCGTCCATGCCGCGTCGGGAATGTTGCGTTTGATTTGGCTCATAGTGTGTTCCTTTACGCGATGGTAACGGCGTTGTCGGTGTCAACAATCGAATCCGTTTGGATGATCTCGATTCCGCAAGAATTCTTCGCTGTGTCGTCGAATTGCAGTGGTGTTCCAACAGTGATGGAACTTCCCGCAGTCGTTGTCGCCGCGACCATGCGAGACTTTGCCAAGGCGAGATTCTGCTGGCGGCTCATCATCAACTTGAGAGCGCCCGGCTGATTCGCGATGCTCAGAGGAAATAGCTTCTTTGCGGTCGCGATCAGAGTGTCGGTGATGGACTTCCCGCTTGTGTACGGTCCCAGGTTCGTAATCTTGACCACAGAGATCAAATCTGTGAGATTAGTGCGTGTGATCGGAGCGTTGTTGGCGAGTCCAAGCCAGCCGTACACGTTATTGACATACATCGGGACCGTACCGAGTGCCCCCGACGTGCCTCTCATGTACTTCTGAATCTGCTGTGGCATCCACACGCCTGTCTGGAGTCCTTTGCCCGCGCCGTATGTCCAGTGAACGCCTTCGGGAGCATTGTGAACGATGTAGGCGCTTGACAGCGTGCCGGCCACCGTACCGCCCGCGTCAACGCAGGTGTACGGCGAGTTGTCAACGAATTGGTCGAGACCGTCGAAGCCTGCCGGGTCAATCGCTGTGCCCTTGTAGAACTGCTTCCCAAGCAAGATGCCGAGATACTGGAGTTGCTGCGCAGCTTGATTCGCCTGGATGTTCTCGACCGAGCCGCCGTACTGCGCGGCCTGTGCCTCGACGATGGCTTGGTCAATCTGGATCGGACGATCGATGCGGAAGCATTGGCCGAGAATCTTCTCGTAAGTGCCTGCTGTGGCGAGCACGGCAGCGTTCACGGCACGGAAAGCATTCCCCCCAGGGAGGGCGCGCGCGCGACTCACTTCATAGGTCAGCCCGTTGATCGGGCGCCCACCGAACAATTCGAGTTCGGGCGCGAAGATCTGAATGACTTTCACCACGCCGATTGCGGCATCGGTGCCCGTCAGGGCGGTCAAATCAAGAAGGGTCGGGAATTCTTTTGCCATGATGATTACCTCTGGATGTCGATCTTCAGTGATTGCGCAATCAGTTCAACGCCAGTCATTTTCATACGGTCAGGAGCTTGAGCCATTTCGCCGGGTTTCGTGGCCGCAGCGGCTAGTGCGGCGGGATGACCATTGGCCGCGGCGATCTTGGC
>CAIVAP010000018.1 GCA_903903945.1 uncultured bacterium
ACGCTTGAGAAGGACGGGCTGGAGGTGAACGGGAAGTCGATAATGGGGGTTATGATGCTGGCGGCAGAAATGGGTTCCGATATCAAGATAACGGCCCGTGGCGATGATGAAGAGGAAGCGGTCAAAGCGCTTGCCGAAGTGATCGGATCGAAATTTGAGTAGCATCAGCCGATTGTTGACTTACGCTTTTAGGATCAAGAGATAAATGAAACCAGACATTAAGACGAAGGAACTCTCGCTTAAGGGACTCGTGTCATCGCCGGGCATTGCCATCGGCAAATGCTTTTCGCATCACGCGGACGGTTACACAATTAGCCGGATAGAGATTCCCAAAACGCAGGTGGAAGCGGAAATCGAGCGGCTGAAGCACGCTCTGGAACTTGCCGTCAGTGATCTCGAACAGATTCGTGGCGAGGCCGATCGCACCGTAGGCCCACAGTTGTCCAAGATTTTCGAGGCGCAGCTACTTATTCTCGAAGATGCCGAGTTCTTCCGTCAAGTCGCCGACGACATTGCACGGCAGCACCTCAACGCCGAGTATGTTTACAATCGCCATCTACAACGGACGCTAAAGTCATTGCGCAACTCGCGCGACAGCTACCTGCGCGAGATGGCTAATGATATCAACGCCACCGCCGCCAAGGTCTTCAGACATCTGGTCGGCGATCGTTCCAACAAGTTGGTTGACAACAAACACCGCATCGCCTTGGCGGAGGATTTTTCTCCGGGCGAAATTGTGCTGATTAATAAGTATCACATCCCCGGTTTCGCCACCCAACTCGGCGGGCTGACTTCGCACATGGTGCTGATTGCCAAGTCGCTCGCGATTCCGGGGGTCGTTGGCGTCGGGAATCTGCTCAAGAAATGTCCCGACGATGCGACGGTAATCATTGACGGTGACAACGGATTGGTCCTTGTCAATCCCTCGGCCAAAACGCTTGCGCGTTATCGGGAGGAACACAAACGCCATCGCGGCGTAACCTCACGGCTGTTGAAATCGATCGCGCGACTCCCTTCGACCACAACCGACGGTCGGGGGATTGCCGTCATGGTCAATCTGGAAATCCCCTCGGACCTTGATCAGACACTCGCCGCGTGCAAAATCGGTGTCGGACTTTATCGTACCGAATTCTTCTACCTGAGCACGATGGCCTTTCCGTCGGAGGAAGAGCAAACCAAACAGTATCATGATATTGCGCGGACGTTTATTCCCAATCAGGTTGTGATGCGGACGTTTGATCTTGGCTCCGACAAGATTGTCGGTGACCTGCACAATACCGATGAAGCTAATCCGGCGCTCGGCTGGCGTGGAATCCGTCTGGATTTGGATATACCGGATATCTTCAAAGCGCAACTGCGCGCGTTGCTCAAGGCGTCGGAGTTTCGCAATGTCCGAATCATGTTGCCGATGGTCTCATCGATGTCGGAAGTCAACCGCACAAAAAAGCTCATTCATGCGGCGATGGTTGAACTGCAAGGCGAAGGAGTGGCTTTCGACGAAGACATCGAAATCGGCATCATGATTGAAGTTCCGTCGGCAGCAATTATGGCACACGAACTGGCCAAGCACGTTGATTTTTTGTCGATCGGCACGAATGATCTGATCCAATACACGTTGGCGGTTGATCGCGGCAACAAGAAAGTAGCCTCGCTGTATCGCCAATTTCATCCGGCCGTCTTGCGGCTGATTAAGATGACGATCGAGGCCGGCGCTGCGAACGAAATCGATGTGTCAATGTGCGGTGAGATGGCGGGCAATCGACTAGCGCTGCCACTGTTGGTTGGCATGGGACTGACCACGTTTTCGGTCGGTCCGACGCGCGTCCCCGAAGTTAAGAAGATTATCGCTAGTCTCAGTTATGAGGAATGCCGACAGTTGGCCGAAAAGGTTATGACAATCCCGACAGCCGACAGGGTGGAAGCGGCGCTGCAGGAATGGTGCGCCACTCATGTTGGTCAGATAGGAATGGAGGACTAAATGGAACTAACGCCCCAGCAAATCAAGAAGCTTGACCCTGCAGACATGTACACG
>CAIVAP010000019.1 GCA_903903945.1 uncultured bacterium
GCTGCCAGCCACTTTCAGCCGATCGTAGCGCATGCGCCCCATCCACTCAAGCGACAGCGCATCAAGGAGCAAATGTTGACGGGTGTGCGCGCCATCGATGTTTTCGTCAGTTGCGGCAGAGGACAACGACTCGGCATTTTTGCCGGTTCCGGTGTCGGCAAATCGGTCTTGCTCGGAATGATCGCGCGTCGCTCTGCTGCGAGAGTCAATGTCATAGCACTGATTGGAGAGCGTGGCAGGGAAGTGCGCGAGTTTATCGAACGCGATCTCGGCCCCGAGGGGCTTTCACGCTCGGTGGTTGTCGCCGTGACTTCCGACGAACCGTCGTTGATGAAAATCAAAGGCGCGATGACGGCGACGGCGATTTCCGAGTACTTCCGCAATCAGGGGCATGACGTTATCTTGATGTTGGACTCGATTACACGTATCGCTTATGCGCAGCGCGAAATCGGTTTGGCAATCGGTGAACCGCCTGCGACCAAAGGTTACACGCCTTCGGTATATGCGATGCTACCAAAATTACTGGAACGCGCTGGCTCCGCTGAAAAAGGATCAATCACCGGTCTCTATACGATTCTGGTAGAGGGGGACGATTTCAACGAGCCGATTTCGGATCAGGTGCGCTCAATTCTCGATGGGCATGTCACACTATCGCGCGCACTGGCGTACCGCAAGCATTACCCCGCGATTGACATCCTGCAATCGATCTCGCGCGTGATGGTCGACGTCGTCTCGGAAGGACACCGCGATCTGGCGGGCGATGCTCGTAAAGTGTTGGCCATTTATTCTGAGAACGAGGATCTGATTAACATCGGCGCCTATGTCAAGGGCTCTTCGCCGGAAATCGACAACTCGATCAAGAGGGTCCCGCAGCTCAACCAGTTCTTGCAGCAGGACCTCAATGCCGATACTCCGGATTTTGCCGCCGACATCGAAAGATTGAAAGGCATCATCGGTGAAAATATTCCAATTCCGACTCCAGAAACTGTTGCAGGTTAAGACCTACAACAAGATGCAAAAACAAAAGGAGTTGTCGCAGGCGGAACGAATGCGACGCATGGAAGAAGCGCACCTGGCCATGCTGCAGCAGCATCTTCACAACGAAATTGAAGCTCTCAAGGCGCAGAAGCGAGATCATGTCAATGTGGCGCGTCTTACGCGCTCGGTCCACTACCAACAACGTCTGCTTACCAACATGGCTACTCAGGAGCGCGTGATCACCGACGCGTGTCGCAAGGAAGAAATCAAACGCGGTCGGTTGATCGAAGCAACCAAAGAAGAGAAGACCTTTGAGAAGCTAAAGGAGCGTCAGCAGTATCGCTATCTTGTCGAACTCGATCACCTCATGCAGAAGGAAAACGATGAGATCGGCAAAAATGTGTTTATGAGGCGAGAGCAACATTAGAAATATCCGCTCCGACTTCGGCAATTGCCACCGTTTCCACAGAGCGTTATCTCCGATCCACAAATACGCGTTTTCCAAGCGCGAAACAAATGGCAAACCGCTTACGTCTATTGGATGAAGACCTGCTGCGCGATTGGGTGTTTGCACGTTCGCTGACGTCTCGCCAGGTTAGAGGAACAATGTTGGAGGAGTTCTCAATGGTTAGCTATCCAAAGTGCTTGAAGGTTGTCACTCTGATGATCGGGATCGTTTTGGTGTTTCAGTCGCGGTCCTTCGCCGAGCCCGCAATTGATCTGGATCAGGCACGGCAGTACTTCGAGGAAGCAAGAACAATATGTGAATCAGACTCGGGTCACTTGTGGGGAAGGTCACTATGTGTGCCCATGATGTTCGTTGACAAGCAAACAGGCTCCTTTGTCGCCAACCAAAACAACTTGGATAAGACTCTGGAATCCAGCGGGGGTCTCTTTGTCGGGAAACTGCCGACGGAGATTGGTGCCGCCAACACTGCAATTGAATGGGGGGGAAAAAGATGGACAATGGTCATGTGGCCGCTCCCGGCAAACAAATATAGTCGCGCAGATCTTATGCTCCACGAATCGTTTCACGGCATCGAACCCGCCCTCGGTCTTGACGCCGCGGTGACGGCAAATGCACATCTCGATACGCATGATGGTCGGTTGTGGCTGCAACTCGAATGGTTGGCCCTGCGCGAAGCACTGAGGGCATCGGGAGAAGAGCGTCAGATGGCCATACAAGATGCCCTGCTGTTCCGCCAATATCGGCGCCAACTCTTTCCCTTGGCCACGAAAGAGGAGTGCCAAATGGAGATGCACGAGGGATTGGCACAATATACCGGGCATGCCTTATGCGGGCTGCCGAGCAATCAAATCGCGCGTCAGCTAGGTGTTCAATTGGATGCTGCTCAGAACGAGGAGTCGCTTGTCTCCAGCTTCGCCTATTGGTCTGGAAGCGTTTACGGCTTGCTGCTTGATACCTATCGCGCCGACTGGCGCATGGGACTGACTTCCGCCTCCGATTTTGGCCGGTTGCTCCAGAAAGCTAGCGGGATCAGTGCTCTGCCGGTGACATCCGAAGACGTCGAGCAGCGCCTGAAAGCTTACAATGGAGCGAGCGTAAGAGCCTCCGAAGACGAGCGCGAGATCAGCCGCAGGCAGCAACTGGAGAAGTATCGCAGTCTTCTTGTGGACGGCCCGACTCTCTTGATTCCACTGCAACAGATGCAGTTCACCTACAATCCAAGTAATCTTTGTCCGCTCGATACGCTGGGGACGGTCTACCCAACAATGAGATTGACAGATCTATGGGGAACACTTGATGTTGGGAACGGAGCCTTACTGGCGAGAAATATGATGAAGGTGATTCTCTCTGCGCCTCCCGACACTTCTGTCCGTCCTGTTGTCGGTGACGGCTGGGTGCTTCAGTTGAAACCCGGCTGGATGTTCGCACCCGGAGAACGAAAGGGAGACTTGGTGTTGCTACATGGTGGGCGCGAGTAAGTGGACGGTCCGGCGCCGTTGGTGTTCACATCTGTCGTATTGAGTCTCGAGCAGTCGTGACCTTCATCTACCACATGCCAAAGGGTACAGCCTGCCGGATAGGTTACACATTAGACCGGGCGCATAGGTAACACAACACTTATTTGGGTTTGGGTGTGAAAACACGCGGGGCGAGCCGCGTTCCATCTCGTCATAAGCTTTCCTGTTAGAATCTCCGCTGAGTTTTCCTTGGCAGCAATCCAGAGTTGCGAACTGCCGTGAAGCGAAGAAATCTGTACCGGTTGTCTGACCCCTTCTTATGAAATGGACTCAAAAAAACCGTCACAATTTTGGCACAACAGGGTCTAATTCCTTGTCCCACAACGCGAGTCGGGCGTTTGATTTCCCCACTTCCGATTTTTAACTTACTGAAATTCAATGAGTTACAAAACGAACGGGGGTATTATTCCCCGTCGGGTATTGTTATGTGCTGATATACATGAAGTAACGTAGTGTGACAGTTGCAGTTCATGGTCACACTCAGACTGATCAGAATATCGTCCATTCTTGATCGCTAACTGGAAAAATGATCTATGAGAGGCGCTGCTGGTAGCCTGTGTCTCAGTCAGCGCCGATATCATCCATGCTCGACATGAGTTGCTGAGTCACTCTTCATGAACAAAACGGAGCCCCTCCCTCAAAACTGTGCCGACTGGCCCGAGGAAACCTGGCGCAAACTTGTCATCGCCGTGCCAACATTTTCCATAGATATGCGTATTCAATAGCCATCTGTTTGGACCTCTGAATGTTGTCCGCTGCAGCTCCGTGACCACCCTCGGTCTCTTCATAGAAGTAGATCTTGTTGCCAAGTCCTTCCATCTTTGCTGCGGTCTTTCGGGCGTGACCCGGGTGGACGCGATCATCGAACGTCGATGTCACAAAGAGCACATTCGGATACTTGACACCGGCCCTGATATTCTGGTAGGGAGAGTACGTTGCGATGTATGCTCTCATATCGACCGAATCCGGGTTGCCGTATTCACCGATCCATGACGCTCCGGGCGGAAGTTTGGTGTAGCGAAGCATATCCAGCAGAGGCACCTGGCACACGACCGCATTGAAAAGATCGGGACGCTGTGTGTATGCAGCACCAACAAGCAGACCACCGTTGCTACCACCCATTATTCCCAGATGCTGTGGAGACGTGATCTTTCGGGTTACCAGGTCCTCTGCAACCGCGATAAAATCATCGAAGGCCTTCTGCCGATTCTTGAGCAGGGCCGCACGGTGCCAGCGTGGTCCGAATTCTCCTCCACCTCTGATATTGGCCAATACGTATACTCCGCCTCGTTCAAACCATAGTTTTCCGAGTGTCCCTGAATACCAGGGAGTCTGGGCAGATCGGAATCCGCCATATCCATAAAGCAGGGTCGGGTTGTTGCCGTCAGCATTCAGATCTTTCCTGGAGATCAGGAAATAAGGGATCACCGTGCCGTCTTTACTCTTAGCTTCACCCTGGCTGATCTTCAGGTCGCCTGAGTTGAATGTCGCAGGGAGTGTTTTGATCTCTCTGGGTGTCGTTTTCGGATCGGTCAGCAGATAAAGCTTAGTCGGGGTGAGAAAGTCCTGAAACGAGACCATGAGCACGTTGTTGTAGTCGTTCGCTGATGTCACACTTACCGAGCCGTAGTCCGGAAGATTCAGTTCGCCCGTTATCCACTTGGAGACCCCGGAGGAATCATTCAGACTGAAGTAGAGTATTCCGCCTCTCACATTTCGCAGAATGGTAACCAATAGATAGTCTTTCGTCGCCGTGATTCCCGTGACCGTACTCTTTTCATCGGGGTGGTACAGAAGCTCCACCCGGGACTTGAGATCAGCAGACTTGAGGTCGGCTATCTTCAAGGCGACAACTGAACCTTCAGGAAAACCCTGCCAGTCAGAATACAACATGGCGATTATATATCCCTTGAAGTAAGCTCTGATGTACGCATCTTTCGGGAACGGAATTTCAACCTGCTTCGAATCGTCGTCGACAATCCAGTTGCTGGATTCCCAAAACGACATCCCCCGACTCAGGTTAAACACATTTCCCTCAGGTCTGAAGTCGACCTGACCGCTGACGCTAACATCAGAATTCTCCCCCTCCAGAACTGTCTGAGCTTCGGAAAGCGGAGTCCCTCTCTTCCATAGCTTAACGATTCTTGGATAGCCCGATGTAGTCAGTGAATTGGGACCGAAGTCCGTTCCCACAAGTATCGTGTTCTTGTCATACCATGCGACTGAACTCTTGGCCTCTGGGAGCGAAAACCCATCCGTTATGAACGTCTTGCTCGGCAGGTCGAACTCCCGTATGCAAGCAGCATCCTTGCCGCCATTGGAGAGTGACACCAGAGCTCTTGAGTATTCGGGTGGTAGCATGGTCGCTCCCTTGTAGACCCAGCTTTTCCCCTCGACCTTGTTAAGGCTGTCGATATCGAGAACAGTCTCCCACAGTGGATTCGGTTTCGTATACTCTTCCAGCGAAGTCCTTCTGTAGAGTCCCCGAACATGGTCGGCATCCTGCCAGAAATTGTAGACGTAACCGCCCATGAACGTCCCGTAAGGAATCCTGTCTTTGGCGTTCATGATCGCCAACGCCTCGCTTTGAAATCTCGCGAAATTTGAATCGGTCTTGAACTCGTTGACGGTCGAATCGTCATGTTTCTTGACCCATTCGAGGGCGTTCTTGCCTTCGCGTTCCTCCAACCAAAGGTACGGATCAACACCGTTGCCGACAGGCTCGGCGGCCGGCAGGCACTTTGCCGCCAGGATGAACAGGACCAGTGAGGGAACAATGAGATTTCTCAGGATCTTCATAGGTTTCTCCATTTGCTTGACCATGGCCTTCCCACGAAAAAGAGGACTGTTAGTCAAGACACTTTGTTGACCTCTTCGAACTCGACGGGGCTGAGGCAGCCGAAGGTCCCGCTTTGGCGGGGCTGCAAAACTCTTCAATATACTCAAAGATATTGGCGTTCGCCTCGTCTTTCGTCAGAAAGATGCGCAGATCAAAACCGCAAGGGTTTCGACCCACTCGGCTTTTCGACTCCTCAGCAGGGGAAAATCCGTTGCGCTGACGACAAATATGGTTGCCGCCATCACATCTCGTGGCTATACTTGGCGTCCAATGTGTACTAGTGCCATTTTGTCGCTGACCGGGTCTGGCTGTGAGCAGCGAGGCGAAAGTTCAATAGTCAAGTTTTCTGGAGGTTCTCCTAAATGATCAGAATGAGAAGATTCGCGACAGTTCTTGTGGCGTGCAGCCTGATTCTATTCCGGTTCACCAGCGCAAACTGTGATGAGTTGGGAGGTGCGACGAAGGATTCATCAAAGAGCAAGTGGGATGTCAGCATTCCTCATGTCCCAAGCGACACAATCGACTTCGACGCCACTGAAGGAACATGGATTACGGTAGATGTCTCGCCTGACGGCAAAGAAATCGTTTTCGATATTCTGGGGGACATCTACAAAATGCCGATCACTGGTGGCGATGCCACTCTGCTGTCTGGAGGACTCCCGTATGAGGTCCAGCCGCGTTTCAACCCCGACGGCAAGAAGATTCTCTTTACCAGCGACCGTGGTGGTGGCGACAACATCTGGATGATGAATGCTGATGGAAGTGGCAAAGTTCAACTCACGAAGGAGGATTATCGCCTTCTCAACAACCCCAGTTGGCATCCAAGCGGCCAGTATTTTGTCGCCAAGAAACATTTCACGAGCCATCGCAGTATGGGCGCCGGCGAGATGTGGATGTACCGGGTCCCTGAATCCGGTTCGGGTGTTCAACTGACCAAGAAGAAAAACGAGCAACAGGATGCAAATGAGCCGGTCTTTTCGCCGGACGGCAAGTATCTGTATTGGTCGGAAGACATGTCAGAGGGGGGATACTTCGAGTACAACAAAGATCCCAATGGCACCATCTATGTAATTCGTCGACTCGATTTGCAGACCAACGAAATCCGCAACATAATCGAAATCAACGGCGGCGCTTGCCGACCGCAGATAAGTCCGGATGGGAAGACCATGGCGTTTGTGCGACGCGTGCGGGGGAAATCGGTGCTTGCGCTGTGCAATCTGGAAAACAGTAGTGTTCAACATCTGTGGAATGGTCTGGACGAGGATCAGCAGGAAACCTGGTCGCTCTTTGGCGTTTATCCCGGATTCGATTGGACGCCTGATGGCAAGAGCATTGTGATCTGGGCAAAAGGCAAAATCTGGCGCGTGGACGTTGCCACAGGCTCGCCAACGCAAATTCCATTCATGGCACACGTGAAGCAGACGGTAGCGCAGGCCGTACGATTTCCTCAAAAACTTGGTGATTCCAAGTTCCCGGTGAAGGTGATTCGTTGGCCACAGACGACGTCTGATGGACGCGAAGTGATTTTTCAGAGTCTGGGTTACCTTTACAAGAAGCCACTTTCTTCGGGGCAAGCTGTGCGATTGACGCGACAGACAGACCATTTTGAATTTGCTCCGGCGCTTTCTTCGAACGGCAAAGAGATTGTTTATGTGACCTGGAGCGACACCAGCGGCGGCGACGTCCGCATCGTGGGAGTTGATGGACGCAATGAACGGGCAGTGGTCTTACGACCGGGACATTATGTGTCAGCCCATTTCTCTCCCGATGGCAGTTTGATAGTATTCCAACGCGGTTCCGGCGATGGTTTCCGCGGACGGTTGTGGCAGGAAGAACCGGGGATTTACGTTGTCTCCAGCGATGGCAAGACTGCTCCACGATTTCTAACTCGCGAGGGGGAGACGCCCCGTTTTTCGCTTGATGGCAAGCGGATCTTCCTGGTTTCTCGCGAAGGTGAAAAGTCGGCGCTGGTGAGTGTCGATCTGCTCGGTTCCGACCGCCGCGTGCACGCAGTATCCGAGCACGCAGGAGATTTTGTTCTCTCTCCGGACGAAAACTGGCTTGCTTTTGAAGAACTTTGGCAGGCCTACGTTGTGCCATTCCCCAAGGTTAGCACGTCGTTGGAAATCGGTCCCGAGATGAAAAACCTGCCGGTGAAGAAGCTGTCTACCGATGCCGGAACGTATCTGAACTGGTCTGCGGACAGCAAGAGAGTGTCGTGGAGTATGGGGCCGGAATATTTCACAGCCGACATTGCAGCGTTGCCAGGCGCAGATACTGTAAAGGACTCCTCCAAGATCTATAAGCCGGTTGCTGTCAATCTCGGGTGGCAAGAGAAAGCCGATATCCCGAATACTGATATGTATTTCGTTGGCGCGAAAGTACTGCCGATGAATGATCTCTTGATCATTCCTGATGGTGTCGTGCACGTCAAAGGAAATCGGATTGTCGAAGTCGGCGAGCGCGGCAAGGTAGCCATACCAACCGGCGCCAAGGTAATTGACGTAGCCGGGAAAACACTTATGCCCGGCTTGGTTGACATCCATGCACATCCGGGAAGCAGCAATCAGTCGATCTACTCGCAGCAAGTTTGGTCATTCCAGGCGAATCTCGCTTTCGGGGTCACAACCATGCATGATCCGAGCAACAATTCGCAGATGATCTTTGCGGCGGCAGAAATGCAGAAGCAGGGAACACTGCTTTCACCGCGCATTTTCAGCACCGGCACGATCTTGTACGGTGCTGAGGGGGACTTCAAGACCGTTATCAATAAGTATGAGGATGCCGTCAGCGCGGTCAAGAGAACCGCGGCCTGGGGTGCAATCTCCGTAAAGAGCTACAATCAGCCCCGTCGAGAACAGCGGCAGATGGTGATTAAGGCGGCAAGGGAACTGGGAGTAATGGTCGTTCCGGAAGGTAGTTCCACGCTTAACAACATGATAACGATGCTCCTTGACGGTCACACCACGCTCGAGCATCCCATACCGGTGGCGCCGCTCTATGATCCAGAATTGCGATTGCTAAGTCGCTTCGGAACGGGATATACGCCGACTCTGATAGTAGGGTACGGCGGCCTCTGGGGCGAGAACTACTGGTACCAGCACAGCAATGTTTGGGAGAATCAGCGATTGGCGAAATTCGTGCCGCGTTGGGTGATTGACCCGCGATCGATCCGGCGGACAATGGCGCCCGATTCTGAGTATCATCATTTTGCTCTCTCCAAAACAGCAACCGATATCTTGCACCGCGGCGGCAATGTGGAACTTGGCGCGCACGGACAACTCCAGGGTCTGGGTGCTCACTGGGAGCTCTGGATGCTTCAGCAGGGGGGAATGACCAATCACGAGGCGCTGCGATGCGCTACCTGGATGGGCGCCAGATCGATTGGCCTCGACAAGGAGTTAGGTAGTATTCAACCCGGTTTGCTGGCAGATATTATTGTCATCGACGGTGACCCGCTCAATGATATCAGACTGTCAGAGAACGTGCTTTACGTGATGATCAATGGTCGTTTATACGACGCGCGCACGCTTGAGCAACTTGAACCAGAACACAAGCCACTCGGCAAGGGACCGAACCTCGAAGGAGTTCTGGGAACTGACGTCAGTGACGCCTGTCTGGGGTTCTGAACTTGATCGAGAATCGTAGCAATTGCGACAGCGAGAAGGAGCGCCTGTGACATCCGATAGCAATCGACATCCGAAAGGATTCTGGTTTATCTTCTGGGGCGAACTGGCGGAACGTGCCAGCTTCTATGGGATGAAAGCACTCCTCGTGCTTTACATGATCGACAAGCTTGGCTACACCGACGCCAACAGTTCCACCGTGGCTTCATTTTTCACTGCCGCCTGCTATCTGCTGCCGATCGCCGGTGGCTATATCGCCGATCGCTGGCTTGGCAAGTTCCGCACGATTATCTACTTCGCGATTCCCTACATCATGGGGCATATCATCCTTGGCACATTTACTTCGGAAGTTGGTCTCTATATCGCGCTGGCCTTGTTAGCTGGTGGCTCTGGTTCGATCAAGCCCAACATCAGCACGCTCATGGGGCGCATGTATGAGGAGCAGGGCAAGAGCCATCTCCTGTCGCAGGCTTTCTCCTGGTTTTACATGGCGATCAATATCGGCGCCGCGTCGACGATGACATCTCTGCCGTTTATCAGAGATCGGTATGGCTACAGCATGGCTTTTATGGCCCCCACGATCATGATGGCCGTGTCTCTTGCCATCTTTTATCTCGGTAAGAAGCACTACCCCAAAGAAGATGTCCGACAGTTAGCGAGCGTTGTCAGGACGCAGCAGCAGCGGCATGAACAGCGAGCGACACTCGTGCGCCTGTCGGGGCTTTTCCTGCTCATCGTGTTCTTCTGGTCGGTTTTCGATCAATCTTATTCGACCTGGACTCTGTTCGCCCGTGACCACATGGTACTGGATACATTTGTTGGCAGAATTCCCCCAGACGCCATCCAGGGTCTCAATCCAATTTTGATAGTAATTATGTCTCCGTTTTTTGCGTGGCTCTGGATAAAGACCGACCGAAACACGGCTCGACCGCTTTCTTCTCCGCGGAAGATGCTCATTGGGTTCGTTTTGGTTCTGCTTTGCATGGTGCTGATGACTGTAGCCGGATTTCTGGCGACCGGCTCCAAGGTGTCAATTCTGTGGGAGGTGGGCGCCTATGTTCTGATTACGGCGGCAGAGCTTTGTATCTCGGCAATCGGTTTGCAGCTTGCCTTCGAGGAAGCGCCGGAGCACATGAAATCAATGATAACCGGTGTCTGGTTGTGCACCGTGTTTCTGGGTGACATCCTCGCCGGTCTATTTTCGCGTCTTTACACGCAGACAACACCCGGCAATTTCTTCGGCATGATGACGGTGATGATTGCGATAGTGACAGTCGCCTTCTATCAAGTTGGCAAGCGGTTTGAGCGCAAGGGTGTTGGTCAATAATTGAGAATATGATGCGATGGCAACCGAACATAGAATGCCGAAGGGGGGATTCTCTTAGCCATGTTTTTGTAACTTGATGACTCGTGATGGGTTATGTCTGAACCGCTTATGATTCAAGCAATTGGGAGTTGATTGTGGTTTGATCTCTTTTGATCGAGTTTGATGCTTTTTGAC
>CAIVAP010000020.1 GCA_903903945.1 uncultured bacterium
AGGCCACTTACTGACACCCAAATTGAGCGATTCTTGCCACCGAAATGTCCATCTGCGGATTAAGGAGGCATCTGTATTAGCCTTGCAGGTCGAATGTTGGACCTGAGAGACGTAATTGCCTTATTAGGGCACCCTTCTAGGCATTAAATGCCGCAACTCGGACAAGAAAAATGGTTTTAGTACACACGCCTACTGTCGCTATTGCAGACCGGTGGGTTTCTTACTAACTAGAGTTGGAGAATCGGCGAAGCTCCCTGACAGCGTGTCCAGAGCAGCGCCATTTGTAACCGTTCCATTACCACCGCAGGCACTTTCAGAATCAGCTCCCCGCCTGTGCGCACCACCTTCGCCGCAAAATCCACCAGCTTTCGCCGAATCGTGGTCGCGTAGCTGGTGATCGGCAAGATGTCTTTGAGCGTGTCCTCCTTGAAGGTCTCAAAGAGGAAGAAACTCACGACCATCAGGTAGTAGTAGGCGCGATTGGCCGCAAAACGCTGGAAGGGAAGTTGCTCACTCCCAAATTCCTTTAAAGCGCGATGCGGTAACTCGTCGGCGCCCCGCTGATGATGGTGAAAAATGATCGTCTTATCTTCTAACCAATACTTTTGAAGTTCCGGAGTCATTCCCGGCAGAACATTATGCGTCCGATCAAGATTGGTCACAATGATGTTATCCGGACGCTCAAAATCGAGTAACTGCTGTCCTTCATCATATAGCGGTCGGGTATAGAGTGCGCGATAGGTTCGGCCCTTATCCCAGGCCTGACAGCGATATTCAAACCGAGCATAGCTCCACCGCTGCCGCCCATTATCATAGCCCTGCCATTCCGCCCCGGGAATCGCCGCCACTTGCTGCTTGATCGCCTCGAAACCCTTGCCGGTGGCAATAAATCCAATGCCCAACTCATCACAGAGCGCAAAGTTCGCTTCATCGAGGAAACCGCTGTCAAACCGAATCACAATCGCAACGCTCGGATCGTATTTCTCGCGAATCAAGCGGACATTTTCTCGGATCATCTTCTTGGCGTCGTTGCCGTAATTACTGTGCCGCTTGCCACGTCGAAATATGGCATCGACGATCTTGCCTTCCCAAATCAGGTGCAAAGGTTGGAATCCCTTGACCTTCTTGTAAGTCGGATCGCATCCCTCGCGCTTCAAAGCTTCGTCGTTATCCATCACCATGGTATCCAGGGTCAGTTGGACCACTCTGGGCCGATTCACTTGGAGCCGCCAGACAAACAGTTGCTTGAGCACCCAGCGAAAGGCCTCCGCCGCGAAGATTCCAAACGTACCGAAAAAGCGCTTCATGGCATGCGATGAAGCCATTTGCTCCGTCGGCACTTCCAGCACCGCCGCATAGCCCGCGTCCTCCCGCAACTGGTCAAAGTAAGTGAGATGACGACTAGTCCCCTCCATAAAAAAGCAGAGCACCTGCAAAAAGAAGTTCTTCAAGGTCACCCCTTTGCTGCTCTTCTTAAGGCCGCCAAACTTTTCCGATAGCAACCGCAAAATGTCGATCGCCTGCAGATACTTGACGAACAAACTTATTCCGCCGCGACTCGTCAACGTATCGTTAGTGATTGTGACACTCTTGATTCGGTAGGAAGGGTTAGTCGGCATAAGCAGTTAATAGATGCGAGTCTTATTACAGAGTGTAGCTCGCCACGACTATTTGTCAAGTGTCTTTCGTGATGGACAGTAATTGCTTACTCAGCCACTTAGTCCGCGCAACGCCTATCGGTTGGAGGAACAGGAGTATGCAGCATCCTCAACAAGTCGACCTGTGGCGCAGTAACTCCGGCCTTCTACCTCCGAAATTAAATGGTGATCACCATAGGCTTCGAGATTCACCCACTGAGTGGCGCATGGGAGATAGAACTCATAGAGCGCTTTCGCCTGTGTTTACAGGTCTGTTCCTGCTACTTTCTCCATGAGAATTCCTCCAGAATCGCTCAATCCGGGTTTAATATGGTTGATGTGTTTGTTTTCAACGTCTATTCGAGTGGCACTGGCGAAATCATTGCCGGCAGGGTGGTGAATACTGCCGGCGCTCCCATTGCTGGCGCCACCGTCACCGCAACCGGCTCTGGCACCTACACAACCTCAACGGATTCACAGGGTTACT
>CAIVAP010000021.1 GCA_903903945.1 uncultured bacterium
AAGCAATCTGCGCGCCTGCATCGGAAGAGCGTAAATCGAGATTGCTTCGTTGTGCTCCACACCCTACATCACCTCTCCGCACTCCTCGCAATGACACGGTCTGGGCTTTTTCAACAGTCACATAAAGCGATTTGTCGCCCGTGAGAAAATGCTATTGACAGGAAGCATGGGAATCAACGTACATGGTTCGTGCAGAGAAGGACACAGACGTACTCCCGGAGCGTTACGAATGCCGTGTAACAACCTGGTCGAGCAGATTCGAGTTACTCTTGATGATCGGGACTGCTTGACCGGTTACCGATTCATTAAGCAGACCTGCGGGCACGATATTGGCGAGCGTTCGCTTCTGACCGAGTTTCTGCTCGGCCTGAGTGTCGACGAACTCCTTGCCATCGACAGCGAGCGTTTGCTTGCAGTTTGCCGACCCGGGGACGACATCAGCCGTTTTTTGCATCTCAAGCATTTGTTTGCAATCCAAGCCGTGCTGGAAGTTTATACCGGCCGCTCCAATGGCGCGAGTAAGTCTCTTTGTGCCATTGCCGAGATCGGAGATGATCGGGGAGAGGTCGTTATTGACGCTGACATTGATGTTGGGTTGGTGGCGGACAAAATCAGAGCCTGTGCCGGCTGTACCGGCTGTGGAACTGCCTTGCCGGCTTTTGAGGCGTAACGAAACTCTGAATCTGCAGCCTCTGTTTGCAAAAGGGTAACCCACCCGCAAGGGTGGGCGTTTGGATTGTCGTTGCGAGGAGTCATGGTGAGTGGATGTGTGGGGAGGCAATGACGACGAAGCAATCTGCTCCCTAAAGCCAAGTAGGTCAAGCCTACTCGGGGCTTGACGTCACGACTAAAGCAACGATAGAAAGAACTCCTGAAACTTTGTTGAATTCGTCATTTCCGGATGGAATGCCGTCGCGATGACTCTGCCCTGTTGCACAATCACCGGTTCTTTACGACACTTGCCGAGCACTTGTACGCCTTCGCCAACCGAAGTAACTTTCGGTGCGCGGATAAACACCATCTCCAGCTTCTGAGTCCTGCCGTTGACTGTGAACTCGCCGTCGTCGACGAATGAATCATACTGTCTGCCGTAGCCGTTGCGGTCGACCGTGATATTGAGTAAACCCAGCGGAGCGATAAGGGGATCGTTTTCGACATGAGTTGCCAGCATGATCATGCCGGCGCAAGTACCCCAAACCGGTTTTGTCACGGCGAATTCCTTGATCGGATCGGCGATCTGTTGTGATTTGACGAAGCGGTCGATCACTGATGACTCACCGCCGGGGATGACGAGGCAGTCGATATTTGCCAGTTGCCAACTTGATTTCACCAACTGCGTAAAGCAGCCAAGTTTGGCAAACGCTTCCTGATGTTTGGCGAAATCTCCCTGAAAGGCCAGAATGCCAACCCAAGGTCTCGCTTTCATCGATACTGTAGCTGTTCTTCCTTGGGAATCTTGCTGATCTCCAAGCCGGGCATCGCTTCACCGAGTGAACGCGATGCTTTCAGCACAATCGCCGGATCATCATAGTGGCCGACTGCGGTCACTATGGCTTTGGCGACCACTT
>CAIVAP010000022.1 GCA_903903945.1 uncultured bacterium
CTTGGTATACAGCGACAGACTCACTCACCACGGCGAAGTACGAACATGTCCTGGATCATAACGGTTATTGTTCGGCATTATATATTTAGCTTAGTCGTTGCCGTTTGACCGCAGGCGGTTCCTGGTCGAGTAGGAGGTAGAACACAAAAACCAACGTCGTTTTTGCTCTGCCGCTAATCACCCGACCCACAGAGCACTCCGGGGTGACCTTCGGTGCCGCAACCAGCGTTCTACTAACTGGGGTGGTGGAGAATTATCTACAAGAGCACTACAAAGAGAGGTGAGGACAGAAAGGAAATGTCGAAACCCCGACGGGGGAATGACAAGTCAGGCGTTGTGCCACAAGGGGTTTCGACCTACGAGACTACAAGAGCACTACAAAAACACCCTCACCCTCGATCCCTCTCCCACGGGGAGAGGGAAGGTAAGGCGTTGTAGTAGGTCGGGTTTGTGCGTCCCCGTGTGGTAAATCGTAGCGCATGTTAACGCAGGATGTTGTGTGTTAGTACGGGTAAATATATCCGAGCACGGGACGACAAACCCGACATTTGTCGCGATGGGAAGATGTCGGGTTCCGCGCTTTGCTGGGAACCCGACCCACAAAACTAGATCGAGTCCAGTCACTAATCAAAGAGAGTCAGAAAAAGAGGGAGCGGCAGCATAAACGCGCCGTCTCGCGACCCAAAATCAGCCCAACGCTTCGTCACCACGATGGGATTTGACGCCACTTTGTACCTCTCCGTGAACCTCCGAGCGCAGTGTAAGTCATCTGCGGAAATCGCATTTTGATACTTGACTTCCACTGGGATAAAGCTGCCAGGACTCACATGCACAATGAAATCAACCTCCCCTGTACGATCACGGAAGTAATCCATTTGAATTGTGCCGCGCCACTTCCGGAGCGCGAGAAACACGAGGTTCTCCGCATAGAATCCGAGTGTTTGAGTATCGGTGAGGAGTGTTTCGCTGAGTCGCATGACAGCATTCCTCAAGGCCAAGTCCACGAGGTAGAACTTCATCATGCCCTTGCGCACTCTTAGAGGAGACGCGCGAAACTTGGAAATATGATAGATGAGATCGGTCATCTCAAGTAATGGTAGATATTTCTCGATTTGTGCCGCTTTCACCTCGGTTTCCTTGGCAACGGCCTGGACGTTGATTTCTCTTCCCGGCATCTCGAGCAGCGAGAGATAGAATCTCTTCAACAATTCTGGCTTCCGAAATTCTGCCGCTAACACGATATCCTCATAGATGACTTTTTTTACCTGGTTATCAAAGAGGTAATCCTGTTTTGCCACCCAGTTGGGTAGAGTCCAAACCTCGGGAAAACCACCTTGCAGGAAAAACATCTTTATAGACTCGTCCATGATTGTCCGAAGCTCAAGTCCGGGCATCGACAAATCGACAGATTCATGGTCTACTCCAGGGGCTTCCGCCAGCATTCCTTCAACCGCTTGTCCACTCTCATGCAGTGTATTGAGTTCTGACAACAAACTCGGTTTGTCACCCAGCGAGTACATGAGATACTCTCTAAAAGAAAAGGGAAGCAGGTGAAAGTCCTTGACACGCCCAAGCAAGCTTTCGCGGGTCTTCTTGAAAATAGGTGATGAGGCGGAGCCCGAGATTATAACTCGAATCGGGTACTTGAGATCGTAATACTTCTTTATGTACAGTTCCCATCTTTCAAGTCGTTGGATCTCGTCGAAAAAGAGATACGTTAGCCCGCTCTCTCTGCGTCTTCTTGCTCTCTTCATGATCCATTCAATCAGCAGGTCAGCGGAAGTATGACGGCTGGTGAGAACAGGATCATCAAACGAATAGTAGATTATATTGTCTCGTTGAACTCCTTCCTCTAACAAACGCCGGATCATTTGATAAAGCAGGGTGCTCTTGCCAATACGACGTGGTCCGGTGATCGAGAGGATTTGGGGAATGGTTTTGAGATCTTCAATCAGCGACAGGAAAACGGGACGATGGAAAGACGGGATACTTGTCAGGAAATCGTTATTCTCGACCCACCACGGGTTATAGGTTTCCACAACTGCTTGAAAATCAATCAATTAAGTGCCTCCGACAAATTATTCACTGCATAATATAAGTAATTTGCATATGGCGGTCAATCCCAATAATCACATTGGCTTGCGCCAGTCGGACAAACGCTAGTAGCGCCAGGCCAATGGCCTGAATCCCCACTTTCGCAGGGATTCAGGCTCTTGCGCTAATTGTATGTCGGTGCAGCTCAGAAGCCGCCGGCGCCCTTCTTTCTTCCAAGATGGTTTATCGTACGCAGATACTCCCGGTTCATCAAGGCGATAAACCGGACGCTGATTTCCTTGGGGCAGACGGCTTCGCACTCATAGTAGTTGGTGCAGTTGCCGAATCCGGCGTCATCCATCGCCTTGACCATCGCCTGTACCCGCCTTTCACGTTCAATCTTGCCTTGCGGCAATTTGGCGAAATGCCCGACCTTGGCGGAGACAAACAGCATGGCCGAGGCGTTTTTGCAGGCCGCCACACAAGCTCCGCAACCGATACAGGCGGCGGCATCCATAGCATCTTCGGCATCATCTTTGGCAATGGGGAGCGAGTTGGCATCCGGACAGCCACCGGTATCGACAGAGACAAATCCACCCGCCTGAATGATCTTATCCAGCGCCGAGCGATCAACGATCAGATCTTTCATTACCGGGAAAGCGCGAGCGCGCCACGGCTCGATGAAGATCGTGTCGCCGTCCTTGAAGTGTCGCATGTGCAACTGACAAACCGTGGTGCCGCGCTCGGGACCGTGAGGAATGCCGTTGATGGTCTGCGAGCACATGCCGCAAATGCCTTCGCGACAATCATGATCGAACACAATCGGTTCTTGGCCCTTGAGGATCAGTTCTTCATTAACGATATCGAGCATTTCCAGAAACGACATGTCAGGGCTGACATTCTTTGCATTGTAGTCAACGATCTTGCCCTTGTCCTGAGCATTTTTCTGGCGCCATACTTTCAGCTTCAGATTCATCATTTGTAGCTCCTCTCCGCCAGCATCACGTTCTCGAAAGTCAGGGGTTCCTTATAGAGAGTGGGTATTTTGCCGACGCCGGTGTATTCCCACGCCGATACATAGCTGTACTCGGCGTCGTTGCGTAGCGCCTCACCTTCTTTGGTCTGACTCTCTTCGCGGAAATGACCGCCGCAGGATTCGCGACGCATCAAGGCATCGTAAACCAACAACTCGGCAAACTCCAGGAAATCGGCAACTCTTCCGGCGCGTTCAAGCGCCTGATTGATCTCTTCATTGCCACCGGTGACAATCGAATTTTTCCAAAATTCTTCGCGGATTATGGGAATCTCGGCCAGCGCTTTCTTCAGCCCAGCTTCGTTGCGACCCATGCCGCAACCCTCCCAGAGCACTTTGCCAAGCTGACGATGGATATCAACCACCGTCCGTTTGCCTCTTAGCGCCAGCAGCTTCTTCATGTGGTCGGTTGCTTCAGCCTCGGCCTTCTTGAACTCGTCGTGATCGGTCGTCACCTTCGACACGCCACTGCGGACGTAGAAGTCACCAACCGTGTAAGGAATGATGAAATAACCGTCAGCCAGACCCTGCATCAGCGCGCTGGCGCCGAGGCGATTGGCGCCGTGGTCGGAAAAATTGGCTTCACCAAGAACAAACAGTCCGGGGACGTTGCTCATTAGATTGTAATCAACCCAGAGTCCACCCATAGAGTAGTGCAACGCCGGATAAATCCGCATCGGGACTTGGTATGGATTTTCGCCTGTGATGCGTTCGTACATGTCGAAGAGGTTGCCGTAGCGTTCGCGAATGACATTTTCGCCGAGACGATTGATTGCATCCCGGAAATCAAGGTAGACGCCTTTGCCGGTGTCGCCGACTCCGCGCCCCTCATCGCAGACCTGCTTGGCAGCGCGGGACGAGATATCACGCGGCGCAAGATTACCGTAGCTTGGGTACTTGCGTTCGAGATAGTAGTCGCGTTCGGCCTCGGGAATATCGTTGGCGGCGCGCTTTTCACCCTTGTTAAGCGGCACCCAGATGCGGCCGTCATTGCGTAGTGACTCAGACATCAGCGTTAGTTTTGACTGGTGCTCGCCTGAGACCGGAATACAGGTCGGGTGAATTTGTGTATAGCAAGGGTTGGCGAACATCGCGCCCCGTTTGTATGCCCGATAGGTAGCGGTGACGTTGCAGCCGATGGCATTCGTCGACAAGAAAAAGACATTGCTGTAACCACCGGTAGCGAGAATTACCGCGTCCGCAGCAAAAGACTGAATTTTGCCCGTGACCATATCGCGTATGACAATGCCTCTGGCGCGGCCGTCAACCACGACGAGATCGAGCATTTCGGTACGCGGAAACATCTTGATGGTACCCAGACCGATCTGTCGCGCGAGAGCCGAGTAGGCGCCGAGCAGAAGCTGTTGTCCGGTCTGACCTCTGGCATAGAATGTTCGCGACACGAGCGCGCCGCCAAATGAGCGGTTGTCGAGCAGACCGCCGTAGTCGCGCGCGAACGGTACGCCTTGCGCCACACACTGATCGATGATTTCTCCCGAGACCTGCGCCAACCGATAAACATTGGCCTCGCGGGCTCGGAAATCACCACCTTTGACTGTATCGTAGAAAAGCCGCCAGATGCTGTCACCGTCATTCGGATAATTCTTGGCGGCGTTGATGCCACCTTGTGCGGCGATGCTGTGGGCGCGGCGCGGGCTGTCTTGATAGCAGAAACAGGAAACCTGATAGCCCAATTCTGCCAGTGATGCCGCTGCGGAGGCGCCCGCCAAACCCGAACCGACGACGATGGCGGAATATTTGCGTTTGTTAGCTGGGTTGACCAGCTTCATGTCGAATCTATGTTTGTCCCACTTCTCAGTGATTGGTCCCGAAGGAACTTTCGAATCTAGAGTTGCCATTATTTCACCCCCGCCGGGAGTTTGAGGATATCGAGTAATGCCGCGGCCGGAATTGCGGTGTAGCCAACGAAGAGAATGCCGGCCACTGCCAGTGCCAGACGGCGAAGACCACCGTCATATTGGTCGTTGTTCAATCCCAGCGTCTGAAACATGCTTTGCACGGAATGGCTCAGATGATAGGCCAGAGTAAACATCATGATGATATAGAA
The DNA here is from genome assembly GCA_903903945.1 of uncultured bacterium. Classification (GTDB taxonomy): domain Bacteria; phylum Zixibacteria; class MSB-5A5; order CAIYYT01; family CAIYYT01; genus CAIYYT01. The sequence goes on from CAIVAP010000022.1 coordinate 5,136, forward strand.
AATTGAGATCGCCGGATTCTTGAAGCCGAGAATCACCATCGAGTAGACGTCGTGCTGCCCCAGGTGATCTTCCAGTGTCTTGTACTCCGGGTGAAGGGACATAAATGTAAAGTGGAGTAGGTGATAGGCAGCGAAGGCGCCGATCAGCAATCCCGTCCAGATCATTGTCCGCGATGACAAAGTCGCTTGCACTGTGGCGTTGTGTTCATACCGTTTTGGTCGCGCCGCCCAGTTTTCCAGTTTAAGTTGTATGGCGAACCAGACATGCAGAATCAACGTGGCCGCCATAAACGCGCGAATCAGCCAGAGCAGTTCCCCCAACCCCTGAAGAAACGCGGCGTATCTGTTGATGGCCTCCTGTCCGATAAAGACCTGCAGATTCCCAACCATGTGGCCGGTGACAAACCCCAACAGCACCACACCGGTGACTGCTACAACCAGCTTTTTGCCGATCGAACGTGAAAAGAACCCTACAGGTAGAAAAGCCCAAGTTTTCTTGGCTATACCTACACTTTCCATTAAGCAAACCTTCCTTTCAAAGACTCGTGGAAAATAGGGGAGATCAGCGGTGTAGTCAAACGCAAAATTGAGCGATTTCACAGCTCAGAACTCGAGGAATCACTGCGACAGACGTGGATTCAATACTTTATTTGGATGTAATTTATTGACTATGCCTAGTCTGGGGACTACATTAGTCCGCAACCCGTTGAGGAAAGTGATAACGTATGCGCACGCTCTCAGGGCTATTTCTAACAATAGCGATTATCTCAGTGATGGCGGCCGGGGCTTCTTCTCAGTCACAAGGTTCTTCCCCTACGCCACCAGATACCGCGGATCTGGCAAGACAAACTCTTCCGAGTGTCGTTAAATCATGCAATGACTTCGGGTTTAATCTCTTTCGCGCGGTTGCTGCCCAAAAGGCGCAGCGCGACAACGTCCTTGTGTCACCGTTATCTGCATACATTGCATTGGCGATGGCTTACAATGGCGCGGCTGGAGCAACTCGGGATTCCATCGCGAAAGCTATGGAGTTGGAGAGTTTATCTGATTCCCTGTTGAATAATGCCATCAGAACTCTGTTGACCGGGCTGGTTCAGGCGGACACGGGAGTCACTATCGATCTCGCCAATTCGCTCTGGTATCATAAGACAACGATAGTGAGACAAAGATTCGTCGATCTATGTCAGATCTATTTTTCAGCCGATGTCCGCCGAATGAATCTCCACACCCAAGCCGCTGTGGATATGATCAATGGCTGGATTCAACTTGTAACCCGCGAGCATATAACGAGCATTGTTGATAGACTGACCCTGGAAAACGCGAAGGCATTATTGGTGAACGGACTCTGTTTCGAAGGAGAGTGGACCTTTCCCTTTGATTCGACAAAGACACGTACAGACAAGTTCCAAGTACCTGGCGACTCAGCCATTGACTGCCATATGATGTATCGGTCTACGGAGGAGGATGCGCAGCTCTTTCGAAAGTTCTATGGTCACAGACCTCTTACATATTTCGAGAATAAGCTGTTTCAAGGGGTCAATCTTGGCTATGGTTCGCGCGGGCTATTGATGACTGTATTATTGCCGGACTCGTTGAGTTCGATCGAAGCCCTGGTTGCTCAACTATCAGAAGGGAATTGGAGGGCTTGGCAGCAAATTCCGACAGGAGGATCATTCTATTTGGGATTGCCGAAGTTCAGATTCGAATGTGAAACACCCTTGAAACAGGCACTCGATTCGCTGGGGATGGGGATTATGTTTGCTGAGAATGCTGACTTTAGCAATATGTTTTCTGACAGCATTGGCACCGTGAGTGATGTCAGGCAGAAGACGTACGTGGAAGTTAGTGAAAAGGGGACGAAAGCCGCGGCCGCTACCGTAATCATGTACGCCGATTCGGTTCCGCCATCACTCATCGCCAATCGACCGTTCCTATTCCTGATTCATGACAGGGAAACGGGGCTGATTCTCTTTATAGGCAAGGTCGCAAAACCAAAGTGGTGAGTCTTCAGGGTGAAGCAGGATGAGCGAAGGTAACCTTCCTACATCTTCTTCCCGACGATATCCACCACCCCATGCCAGTGCGGCGGACCGTGCTGGGTATCGTAATAGTCGTACTCGGCGTAGTAGATCGGTCGTAGTTCCGAACAGAGTTTGAGGAGTTCACCGTAGTGATATAGTGAGTAGTAGTTACCGGAAGCGTCGAGAAAGACACCGGGGGCAACTTCTTTGGACTTCTGTTTGCGCACTTTGTAGGACGGATCATCCCGCGTAAACGTCGTGCAAACGAACAACCCACCGCGCTTTAGACCATCAACAACACGGGCAATCACGTCTTCGGCTTCATCCTTCTTCATGAATTGAAACAGGTTGATTGCGGCGATCAGTGCATAACGATTCTTGGCGATCTTGTAATCACGAACATCTTCGCAAATTGCATGAATAGTAACGCGGCGTTGTTCGGCAAGGCGCTCGCATTTGAGTACGCCTGAATCGGTTGATTCGACGCCGGTGACATCAAAGCCGACCGATGCGAGATGGAGTGCATCGCGCCCTTCACCCATACCAAGATCAAGAGCCTTCCCCTGCGGCGCCAGTTCGGCGAAGCGTTTGACCAGTTCCGACGGTTCCTCCCCCCAGTAGAGACCGTCCCGCTGGTAGATTCGTTCGTAGTCCTTGGCCATCATTAACAATTTACTTTCTGCGATAGTCCGCGTCAATCAACTTGCGTTGTCCACACGCTATCTTGGCAGGTTTCGGGAGAACAGCCTTCTGATAATGTTCGCCGGACTCGGCAAGTGCGGAAGAGTGGGTATCTGGGAATAGACATCATCAAATACGGTTTCGAGTGCCCGGTTGCTCCCCCTAAGTCCGTCAACAACTTGCTTTGCCCATTCGAAATACTCGCGCTTACGCGACCGACTCCAACCAACCGGAGGCGACGCGAGCACATCCCGCAGATTGCAGATCTTGTCGGCTAGCTTAACCAGCTTGGCTTCAGGGCTAAGCTGCGCCGCGTGCTCGACTTGAAGTCGCTTGCGCTCACGTTTGGGGAGACGCTTGTCGTCCGTCACCTCATTGACAATATCACGAATTCTTTCACCAAAATGCTCGGCCAGTTCCGAGCCAGTTGCGGAAGTGTCTTCGAGAGTATCGTGGAGAATCGCCGCGCAAAGCACCTGAATGTCGGAAATTCCCCCTTCGGAATAGAGCACATTTGCCAGAGCTATCGGGTGATTGATGTAGGGCAGAGCACGAACATCTTTGCGTCGTTGGTGCCGGTGTTTGCGCGCTGCAAAGGCGAGTGTCCTGAGCAACAAAGCCAGATCGTCTTCTCGCCGGTGGGGAGCCGGATTGGATTCGGGAGATGTCACGTTTTTGAGAGACTCCCAAGATTTTCCAAGGCATCGGATTTGCCGATCAGTACCAAGATATCGCCTGTTTCAACGATGATATCTCCCGATGGATCCAGTTCCAGATCGCCGTTTTGCTTTTTGATTCCGACGACGGTTACGCCATATTTGGCACGGAAATCGGAGTGTTTCAGACTTTGGCCTGCGACTGGCGATCCTGCCGGTACTTCGATCTCCTCGATGCTCAATCCCAACTTGCCACCAGGAGATTCCATGGTCATAAAATCGACAACGTTGGGGCGCAGACAAGCCAATGCCAGACGTTTGCCACCGATCTCGTGCGGGATCACGACCCGGTCAGCTCCGGCACGCAACAACTTTTTCTCCATTGCTTTGCTATCGGCACGTGCGATGACATATAGCTTGGGATTGAGCTGACGCGCCGTAAGAGCGATGTAAACGCTATCCGACTCATTGGGAATTGTGCTCACCAACCCGCGTGCGTTCTGAATGCCGGCTGCGAGCAGCACCTCATCTTCGATGGCGCTTCCTTCGATAGCCAGCGGGCAGTTTTTGTGTAGCGCCGGTAGCATTTGGGGATCGTTTTCGATGATCACGCTCGGCACGTCCTGCCGGCAGAATTCGGAGAAGACCATCTGCCCGACGCGACCGTAACCGACAATGATGAAGTGGTCTTTCATTTCTTTTATCCGCTTTTCCATTTTCCTCCTTCCGAGAATCTCGCGCAGTTCCCCCTCAATTAGCAATTGTCCCAGTGTACCGACGGTGTAGGCGAGGGTCACCACTGAGAACGTTATGACCAGGATCGTAAAGACCTTGCCGGCGTTTGAAAGCTGATAAACTTCTTTGAACCCGACAGTGGCGATCGTGATGACCGACATGTAAAGAGCATCAAGAAGGGTGCCCCCTTCGATAAGCCGATAACCAAGAGTGCTCATGACGACGGTTAAGAGCAGGACTGTCAGCAGGAGTCTCAGTCGTCGTTCGGGGGAAAAACTACTGCCATTCGACGATGATTTCATTAGTCTGAGCGACATGGCTTGCCTTTCGCTCTATTGTGATGTAGCACAACACTCAAGATAGGGAGACCAGACACGCCGGTCTTGCCCCTACAGCTTCAGAAATGCCGTCAACTCCCGCCTGAAGATGTCCGGTTTTTCCAGATGAATCATGTGTCCGCAGTCGGGAATCTCAAACAAGGCGCCATTGAGTAGACGCGCATTGACCAGTTTCGCCAGCGGCAAAAAATCCAAATCATCGCGTCCACAAAGCAACAGCACCGGCTGGATCAAATTGTCCAGCAGTTTCAGATCGCTTTCGTCAACATAGCGTGCCGCTTCCGGATCAGTCCAGACCTTGCCGGAAAAATCGCGGAGGCATTCGAGAAATAACTCCCGTTCCGGCGAGCCTTTGTGCAGTCGATCGAACAGCCGGAAACTTTCCCACTGGATTTTCGCCTGATCGATGTCGATGATGCGCGCGGTGCGGTAGACATTCGGCCAATCGGTGTAGTCTCGATAGCCAACAATATGCGGCGCCTCCAACACCACAGCCTTGATAGACTCCGGATGTTGAAGCGCGAATTTGACTGCGATGGCGCCCCCTGCTGAGTGGGCTACAAAAGTCACTTTCTTGAAGCCGAGTTCCTTGATCAGCCATTTGAGGTCGTTGACGTGATCGCGATACGAATATCCGGTGGACGGCGCATAGCTCTGGCCATGTCCGCGTTGATCGTAGGTAACCACCGCATATTTTCTGCTCAAGAACTGCGGGATGTCGCACCAGTAGCGACTGTCGGTCGCCACGCCATGAATCATGATCAGTGGTTCGCCGGTACCGTATATCTGATAGAATATCTGCTTCTCTTCCGCTTCCAGAAATGGCATACTAACTCCGCTGGTTGATAACTCGTCGCTCAAGGTGCGACCCAATGCGTGAAACGACTTCGTAGTTGATTGTATTGGCCCACCCGGCAACATCCTCGGCGCGAATCACTTCATCTCCCGAACGTCCAATCAAGACGACTTCGCTTTCCAGGTGAACATCCGGTATGTCGGTGACATCGACCATGAAGATATCCATGCAAATTCTGCCGCGAATCGGCGCGCGCATGCCGTTTATCAAAACATGGCCGCTATTGGATAGCTGCCGATCATAGCCGTCATAGTAGCCGATAGGTATCACGGCGATCTTAAGATCGGCGGTTGCACGATAGGTTGTGCCATAACCAATGTATTGGCCCTTGCGGACATCTTTGATTTGTCCCACAACTGTCTTCCAACTCAACACCGGTCTGAGAATCTGATTTTGCTTGCCTGATAGACGATAGGAAAGATAAGTCTCCTTCGACGGCCACAGCCCGTAAAGCGCAATGCCGACGCGCGCGAGATTGAAATGCGTGTGCGGGAATAGCAGCGCCGCCGCCGAGGATGCCATGTGGTAGTACTTGACCGGCAACCTCGACGCTTCAATCATCTGTTTCATCTTGGCGTAGCGCGTGAACTGAAACTCGGCATACGAGTGGTCGGTGGTGTCCTCGATATTGGCGAAATGCGTCGAGACACCGACGAGTTGGAGCTGCGGTTTGCCTGAGAAGAGTGCCAAGAAATCGGGGAGTTGCTCGCGCGTAACTCCCTGACGATTGGCGCCGGTCTCCAGTTTGAGATGGCATTTCGCGGGGGTCTTGTTGTTGGCAACCTCGGTCAGCTTGCGCAGGGTCTCGATGTTGTAGACGACGAAATCAAAGCCGGCCTCGACTGCGGTCTTCAGATCTTCCAAAGGCACGTATCCAAGTATCAGAATGTCGTTGCTAATTCGGCCCTCGCGAAGAATCAGCGCTTCTTCGAGGTTGTGCACGCCGATGTAACGAAATTGTTTGCCGTCCAGCAGACGAGCGATTTGCAGATAGCCATGCCCATAGGCGTTGGCCTTGACCACCGGCGCCATCTCACAACCGGGAGCGAGATTCGACCGAATTGCTGCAACATTCTGCTCCAGCGCGGCGGCGTCAACTTCTACCCAGCTCAATGACTGTGCATTCATCGGCATTGATGGTATTGCGCGGACGTATCTAAGTCAACAACAAAGGGATTGGCCTGAAATGCTTGTTGACAGCAGATATTGAAACCCTTAACGTGCCATTATGGATGTCTCATCCGAGTATCTAATCGATATCGTTGACCGCGCCATGACCGAAGACGTGGAGGACGGCGATATCACGACTATGTCAACAGTGCGCCCTGATGTCCGTGGGCAAGCTGTGATTGTTGCCAAACAGGATGGTGTGATCTCGGGGCTTGATGCCGCCGCTCTGGTCTTCTACCAGTTGGACCCCGAATCGGAATTTATCACCGAGCTTTTCGAGGGCTCGCCAGTCACTCGGGGACAGGAAGTGATTACCTTAAAGGGGGCTCTCGCAGCGCTTTTGACCGGTGAACGAACGGCGCTCAACTTTCTGATGCATCTTTCGGGAATCGCCACGCTTTCCTCGCGATTTGTCAAGCAGATCAACCACACGTCCTGCCAGATTCTGGACACGCGCAAGACGATGCCGGGTCTGCGGCTGCTGGAGAAACGAGCGGTGGCTTCCGGCGGTGGATTCAATCATCGCCTGGGTCTGTTCGATATGATTTTGATCAAGAACAATCACGTTGACGCCGCCGGATCGGTCGAGCAAGCAATCCAGCGTGCCGTCGAATACAAGACCCGACAGGGACTTACTGACATCAAGATCGAAGTCGAGACCCGCACGTTTGATGAAGTCAAGCAGGCGGTGCATCTACCGGTTGATCGCATCATGCTTGACAACTTCACCGTTTTGGATTGCGCTAAAGCGGTGCAGATCATTCGCGGCGTCAAACCGGAAATGGAAATTGAGGCCTCGGGCAACATGAAGCTCGACAATGTTCGCGCCTACGCCGAGACCGGTATTGATTTCATCTCTGTCGGCGCGATCACCCATTCCGCCGACTGGCTGGATATGTCGATGCGGATAGAGACACTGTAGCCGCAGCCCTTGCGGCTGCCTGCCGATTCCCAGGCACACCTACAAAACAAAAAGGCGACCGCAAGGGTCGCCTCTACAATTTCATGAATGGTCTCTATCTCTACACCGCGATTGATTTATACGTCAGCGCCTTCGTCGGGCAGAAATGTGCGCAGACCGGATCGCCGCCGCAGAGATCGCATTTGATCACGAGATTCTGTTGCGTGTCAAACAGCGAGCAACCGAACGGGCAAGCCGCTACACAGGCCATGCAACGCACACAAATCTCCGTATTGATCTCGTAGGCGCCGGTATTTTCGTTGAAATAAATCGCATCCACCAGACATGACTTAACACAGGCAGGGTCTTCACATTGCAGGCAGACTACCGGTACATAGAGGTCTTTGAATCCGCCATTGAGCGGATAGATGCGGCTCCGTCCGACTTTGCCGTCTTTGGCATGAGTAAACGAGCAGGCAAGTTCACAGGTGCGGCAACCGGTGCAGAGAATCGGGGTGACGATGAAGCGCGATTTCATTGCGGCACCTCCCGACTCCAGATGGCGATTTTGCCGAGACTCAATGCCGTTTCCTTGCGATGCGACTCGTCATTCAGATCGAAGTAATCCTGTGGGATGACACGATGCTTGCTCAGGTACTCAGCAAATTCCTTAGTAATCGTCAACTGGCCGGTTTTGGCGTCACGAAGCAACTCGAATTTTCGACCCCAGATTTCGCGTGTGTGTCCGATATCTGTATACTTGATATAGTTCGTCGGGCAATTGAGAGCGCAGGCCAGGCAACCAACACAGTCCGGTGGTGCGTTTTTCAGTGGTGGGGCAATCTCCCGGCCATGTCCCCGGTTGACTGCCGAAATCGCGCTGAACCCCATACGATCGCAGATGCGTGTGCACAGCCCGCAGAGAATGCAATCATTCGGGTCGGCAACCTGCTCGTAACTGGTTTGCATGACACCATATTGCGCGGCAAGGTCTTGAATTTCCGGTGTATTGGGACAACGAGCAAGATAGAGATCGAGAATCGTTTTGCGGAGTTCGATCAGATCAGTCGTGTGCGTCTGAATAATCAGACCATCCGCCACCGGGTAGAGGCAGGAGGTGACCATGTTCTTCCAGCCATCCCACTCCTTCCTCGTGATCTCCACCATACAAAGCCGGCAGGCGCCATAGGGTTCCACCGCCTCATGGTGGCAGAGCGCCGGAATGTCGATCTTCTCTCGCCGCAGCACGGCCAGAAGCATCTCGCCTTCTTTGGCGCGCACCAGTTTTCCATTTATCGTCACGGTAACCATGGGTTTCTCCTACGATACTTCGATCGCATCATGCTTGCAGACAGCCACGCAGGCGCCGCATTTCTCGCAGAGGTCCTGATTGATAACATGCGGCTCCTTTTTCTGGCCGGTGATCGCATGATAGGCGCAAGCGGTAATGCACGCCAGACAGCCGGTACACAATTCGGGGATCACCCGGTAGGTGATCAGATTCCGACAGACGCCGGCGGGGCATTTTTTATCGCGTATATGAGCAAGATATTCGTCACGATAGTACTTAATCGTCGACAGCAGTGGATTCGGTCCCGATTTTCCCAAACCACAAAGCGAGCCAACGACGATCTGCTGCGAAAGCTTTTCCATCTTTTCAATGTCAACTTCCGTGCCGTTGCCTTCGCAGATCTTGATCGTTAGCTTGTGCAACTGATAGAGCCCCTCGCGGCAGGGAACGCATTTGCCGCACGATTCCGACACCAAGAATTGCAGGAAGTAACGCGCGACGTCGACCATGCAGGTTTTGTCGTCCATCACGATCATGCCACCCGAACCCATCATTGATCCCGCTTCGGTCAGAGAGTCGAAATCAACGGGCAGGTCAAGTTTCGATTCCGGCAGGCAACCGCCCGACGGACCGCCGGTCTGCACGCCCTTGAATGGCCGACCATCGATGATGCCACCGCCGATATCATAGATGATTTCCCGCATTGTCGTTCCCATCGCCACTTCGATAAGACCCGTATTGCGGACTTTGCCGACCAGCGAAAAAACTTTGGTGCCGCTGTTTTTCGGTACGCCGATTTTCCGGAACCAGTCGGCGCCGTGATTGATGATCACCGGCACATTGACGAAGGTTTCGACGTTATTGAGCACGGTGGGCTGGTCATAAAGACCTTTGATAACCGAATGGATGTACTTGGCGCGCGGCTCGCCGACTTCGCCGGCGACCGATCGCATCAACGCGGAGGATTCGCCGCAGACAAATGCGCCGGCTCCACGAGCGATGCGAATTGAGAACGAGAAATCGGCGCCGAGAATTTTGTCACCCAACAGCCCATGTTCTTCACAGTCAGCAATAGCCTTTTGCAAGTGGATCACTGCCAGCGGATATTCATCGCGAACGTAGATGTATCCCTGTTTGGCGCCGACGGCAAAGGCGCAGATCATCATGCCTTCGAGTACGGAATGCGGATCGCCTTCCATGATGCTGCGATCCATGAATGCGCCCGGGTCCCCCTCGTCACCATTGCAGATGACGTAATGCACATCCGACGGTACGTTGCGACAGGTGCGCCATTTTTTGCCCGCCGAAAATCCGCCACCACCACGGCCACGCAGTTCGGATTTGGTGATTTCATCGATCACCTGATCCGGTGTCATCGTCGTGAGTACTTTGGCAAGCGCCTTGTAGCCGTCAACGGCGATGTACTCTCTGATATCAAACGGGGCAATTTTGCCCAGATTACGCAAGGCAATACGATGTTGATGCGAGAAGAAGGGCACATCCGGATACTTCTCGATCTTCCGGCCGTCCTTGGGATTCGTAAAGAGGAATTTCTCGATTACTTCGTCGTTCTCGATTGACTTCTCAATGATGGTCTCGATATCTTTTGGTTTGACTTTGGTGTAGAACGTGCCCTGCGGCTCGATCACTACTAAAGGTCCCTGCTCGCAGAATCCGTGACAACCGGTCTTTTTGACCGCTTCCACGGTGAAGTCCTTGACTTTGCGGCGGCTCAGGCATTCCGCAAAGGCGTCAACGATCTTCTGTGCGCCGTTGGCTAGGCAACCGGTTCCACAACAAACGATGACCATTTTCTTATGCCGGTCGGCGGTTTTCTTGTATTCCGCGGCAAGTTGCTCAAGTTGTTTTGGACTAACTATTTTCATCTCAGTCTTTCACCAGTCGCGTGGCATTACCCACGGAGACCCCGCCATGATATTTGTCGTTGACAATCACGACCGGCGCCATTGCGCAGGCACCGACACAGGCGACCACTTCGATCGAGAACTTCATGTCCTCGGTCGTTTGTCCAGCCTTGATTCCCAGATGATGTTCGATCTGTTCTTTAATCAGCGCGGAGCCGCGAATATGGCACGCAGTACCAACACATATCCGCACGACTTTCTCGCCTTTGGGATTGAGACTGAAAGCATTGTAGAACGTCGCTACCGAAAAGACTTTGCTCAGTTTGACGTCGAGCACCTGGGCTGTCTGAAGCAGCGCCTCACAGGGAAGGTAGCGATACTCCCGTTGGATGTCCTGCAGTACCATGATCAGCGAAGAAGGATCCTGCGGATGACGGGCGAATATTTCCGGAAGTTTATCGAAGTTGTGAGTCAAACCCGGCTGCCCTTTCTCATCGCCTCACCCGCAAACTGAAAGCCTTGCTCCAACACACGCATATTTATGTCCAGCACGCTTTTCTTTTTGCCCATTTTTGCTTCGAGAATCCGTTTAACAGTGTCATAGCTGACAACTCCGGAAGCGCCGATAAATGCTCCCAACATGGCGACGTTGGTGGCCTTGACGTTGCCGGCCTCGATAGCGAGATCATTGGCAGGGATACGGATTTCAGTAATATCGGTGCGGTCAGTGGCCAAGGTTATCAATGATGAATTGACAACCGCTAACCCACCGGTCTTGACGCGTGGCACGAATTTTTCATAGGAGGGTGGGTTAAAAATGCAGACCGCTCTCGGACTGTTGATGATCGGCGAGCCGATTCGCTTGTCGGAAATTACTACCGTACAGTAGGCGGTGCCACCGCGCATTTCCGGACCGTATGACGGAATCCAAACCGCGTTTTTGCCCTCTTCAATACCGGAGTAGGCGAGCAACTGCCCGGCGACCATCACGCCCTGACCGCCAAAACCGGCGAAGGTAACTTCGTACTGACCAGTCATTTCTGTTCCTCGGCATCCGGGGTCTTGAATACGCCGAGCGGATAGTAGGGCTGCATTGTCTTTTCCAGCCAGTTGAGCGATTCATTCGGTGTTAGGCCCCAGTTGGTTGGACAGGTTGATAGTACTTCAACCAGCGAAAAGCACTTGTTGTCGATCTGATACTGGAAGGCCTTTCGGATCGCTTTCTTGGCGCGGACGATGTTCTGCGGAGTATGTACCGCCACTCTTTCGATATAGGCAGGCGTTCGCAATGTTGAAATCAACTCCGCCATGCGAATCGGATAGCCGCACTCCTCGACATTGCGACCGCGTGGTGAGGTCGTGGTTATCTGACCCGGCATCGTGGTCGGCGCCATCTGGCCGCCGGTCATTCCGTAGATTGCATTGTTGACGAAGATTGTCGTAAATTTCTCGCCGCGATTGGCCGCATGAATGATCTCGGCTGTGCCGATCGACGCCAGATCACCATCACCCTGATAGGTGAAAACGATCAGATCGGGACGGACTCTTTTTAGTCCGGTTGCTAATGCCGGCGCCCGGCCGTGCGGCGCCTCGAGGAAATCGGTCTGGAAATAGTTGTAGATAAACACTCCGCACCCGACCGGGGCAACACCGACAGTGCGCCCGCGGATACCAAACTCGTCCAGCACTTCAGCCACCAACCTGTGAATGATCCCGTGCGTGCAACCTGGACAGTAGTGGGTGACAACGTCTCTGAACGACTGAGGTCTGGTGAATATGGCGTGTGTACTTTCGTTCATAATCTACTCACTTCAGCCGTTCCAGCTCTTGACGGCGGGTGTATCTTTTGCCAGAATCTTCATGATATAGTCTTTTACTTCCTCCGGTGTCGGCACAATACCGCCGGTGCGTCCGTAAAATTCAACCGGCTTCTTGTCCTTGACCGCCCACTCCACATCCTCAACCATTTGTCCCATGCTCATCTCAACTGTCAGCACCACTTCGATATTGGGTTTGACCGCCTCGGCAAAAATCTCTTTGGCGGGGAAAGGGAAAAGCGTAATCGGGCGCAATAACCCGATACTGATTTCTTCCTGCTCCAGTTCGTCGATCACCGTCTGGCAGATACGCGCCATGGTACCATACGAGACCACCAGAATGCGGTTCTTAGGGTTGATCCTGTAAGCTTCGAACCGGACCTCATCGCGCTTCATCAGTTTGTATTTTTCCGCCAGCACCAGGTTGTTCTTCTCTAACACGACCGGATCAAGGTTTAATGATTTGATAATGACTGGAGCGCGTCCCTGACAGCCGGTTGTTGCCCAATCCTTCGGCGGCACCGGTTCTTCCACATAGTTTTCCGGGAATTCCACCGGCTCCATCATTTGGCCGATCATTCCGTCGGCGAGAACCATGGTCGGGTTGCAGTATTTGTCGGCGAGGTGAAACGCCAGCATTGTCAGGTCAACCGCTTCCTGTAGCGTGCTCGGCGCCAGAACTAATACACGATAGTCGCCGTGACCGCCGCCTTTGGTTGACTGGAAGTAATCCGCCTGAGATGGTAGAATGCCACCCAATCCGGGTCCGCCGCGCATGATGTTGATCAGGACTACCGGTAACCGCGCGCCAGCCATATACGAGATCGCTTCTTGCATCAGACTGATGCCCGGGCTGGAAGATGAGGTGAACACTCTCTTACCTGAAGCAACGGCGCCGAAAAGCATATTGCCGACCGCGACTTCGCTCTCCGCCTGTACGAACACGCCGCCGACTTCGGGTAGTCGTCGGGCCATATATTCGCCGACTTCGTTTTGTGGGGTGATGGGATAGGCGAAGTAGTAAATGGCGCCGGCGCGAATCGCCGCCTCGGCAATCGCCTCGTTACCTTTCATCAATATTCGAGTCATAGCAGTCGACCTATTTCCTAATAGTCATACAGCACATAGCGCTGACCGTGAGTTACGACCGTGATCGCGGCGTCAGGGCAAACAAGCGCACAAATTTGGCAGCCAATACATCGTGAAGGGTCGTGCATTTGCGCCGAGAAGTATCCTCGATTGGTAATCTCTTTCGACATGGACAGGATTTGCTGCGGGCAAGCCTTGACACAAAGCTCACAACCTTTGCAATAACCCTTGTCTATGATGACACCCGGCATAAGACTAATCCTCTATAACGCTACAAGCCACGCACGGC
>CAIVAP010000023.1 GCA_903903945.1 uncultured bacterium
ACTGATTCAGAATCGGCAACCAGAGGTTGTTGGCAGCGCCTTGGCGGGGATTGGTCACAACCGTCTTGTTCTCGACCGGCAGCACGCGGGTTGGCGCGAAACCGTCCCCTATCAACTTCGCTACGACCCCTTCCACCTGCCACGGCTGACTTGAACAGGCCGGGAAATACTTCGTCCACGACAGGTTCAGCTTGAGAATCAGGTCGCTATCTTTGTTCAAATGCCGTGAGTAGTCGGCGAGATCCATTAGTTTGGCATAGTCGGCGATCACCGTCTGCGGCGTCGTTTTCAACACAGCCACTTTGGATTTGTTCATTAGTTTAACCTCGGCTTCCAGACGACATGCTGTTTCTGGCGGCGCGTGGGTAGATATCACAGACAGGCCCGAATTCGTAGCTTGCCAGCAAGCGCCGCAACTTGCGCTCCACTGTGTGCAGATTGGTGTAATGCCGGAATCGGCTCTTCATTCCGGCCGCTTCTCGCGGCTGATTCGGATCGATCTCCCACGGATGCAGGTAGATCAGCGCCGGGTAACCACGCTGATTGTACGCCTGTATCGCGCGTTTCGTGTACCAGTAAGGAAATAGACGAAAGCTGCCACCGCCGCAGGCAGGCAACAATCGCCCGAAGACGGAATATGTCGTCGGTGGAATTTCTAGAATTGATCCGCTGCCGCTGTTGACAAAATACGGAAAGCGTGGGGCGCGTGGATCGCCATACAGATCGTGGTAAATCGGGAAAATGCTGGAATCATACTCAATCCCGCAGGCCAAAAGTGTCTCCCAGATCCATTCGACTTTGCGGTCGGCCGAAAATGTCGGCGCCCGAAAACCTCGCACTTTGACACCCGCCGCCTTGCCGATTGCGTCCACTGATCGTAGCAGATCGGACTTGAACTCACTCTCATTCATCCGCTTCAACGACTCATGACAATAGCCATGGGTTGCCAGTTCATGCCCGCGCAACTTGATCATTCCCACCAGGTTGGGATACTTGTCCGCAATCCAGCCGAGTACGAAAAAGGTCGCTCGGGCGCCGTATTCGTCGAACATGTCCAGCAGGCGCATCATGTTCATTGTCAGTCGGCTCTGACGTCGGTCCCAAGATGAACGCGGAATGAGTTGATAGAATGCTTCGACCTGGAAGTGCTCTTCCACATCTATTGTCAGGATGTTCTTCATGACGGTTTATCGCTTCTTAGCAGCGTACTGATATCCGTAGTACCTGTGATTGTAGTGGTAAGGCAATACCCCTTGTACGTTGTTGAGCACAACGCCGACAACATGCGACTCTGACTTACTTATGATGTCACAGGCGCGTTTGATTACATCCTGCTGCGTCGAACCAGCCTTAACCACGAGCAGCAAACCATCGAGTTCGGGAGCCAGCACTACCGGATCGGATACCGGAATCACGGGGGCGCAGTCGACAAATACCAGATCGAAATAGAACTTGATCTGCTCAATCGCCTTCTTTACCGAATCGCCTTCAAACAACTCGGTCGGATTGTCCTTCATGGTGCCGGCGGTGACCACCCAGAGATGCTTCATGGGCGTGCTCTTAAAAGCGTCCTCGACTTTAATCGAGCCGTCGATCAGGTCGGTGATGCCGTTCTCGACCGGCAGGTTGAAGAGCTTGTGTACCGTCGGGCGCCGCAGATCGCAATCAATCAGAATAGTCTTGCGTTTCTTGTAGACGGCGGCGGTGATCGCCAGATAAGCCGCCACGGTTGACTTTCCCTCTGACAACATCGCTGAAGTAATCAGAAACGATTTGCGTTCGATTCCGTCGATCGACCGCGTGATATTGTGCAGAAGGCGGCGAAACTCGGTCGCCACAACCGATTCGGGGTGATAGTAGTCGAATATAGGTCTGCATGTTTCTCTTGCCACCGGGCTACCCTTTCGTAATCACCTTGACCAATGCGTCAAAGCCGCGAAATTCGTTTTCCGCCAACTTCAGATTCTTCTTGGCGCGCTCAAACTGTGGATTGATCTTCAACGCTTCTTGATATTCCTGTATCGCCTTGGAGTGAATGAAGCGCCCCATCAGCGTGTATGCGACAGCCAACTCATAGTGCAGGTCCGGATAATGCGGGTTTTTGCTGATCGCATCCTTAAGCTGTTTGATTCGGCGCGACAGCACGCGATCGTCGATCCTGTCAGCGCTCAGTAAAAAGCGCAGGTAGACGTCCGAAAACTCACGATTACGTCTCTCTTTGCGCTGCTCGCGAACATACAGTAATTTGTGAAACGCCGCCTCAAGGTCGCCTTGTTCAAACAGCGCTTTGCCCTCTCCAAATGTCTGATCCTGATACTCCGGACAGATGATCACCGCTCGTTCCAGCATCTCCAGTGTCTTGCCGGCATGCTCGGAAAACAGCTTGAAGTCCTCTCGTCGAATAGCATTGAGCACATACGTCAGCGCCTTATTGAAGTATGCGTCGCCGTAGTACAGATTCAGATTAATCGCTTCGTCAAACTCGATCATCGCCCGCTTACAGGAACCGACAGCCAGAAATGCCTCGCCGAGATTATTGTGGTAGTCGGCAAACTTCGGTTGCAGGCTGACGCAGCGGTCAAACGGCTCGACCGCCTCCTGCGGCTTTCCCTGCGCCATGAAAACCAGACCAAGATGATTGAGTGATTCGTGTGCCTCCGGATGCTGACTCACTGAGCGTTTGAACAACGCCTCGGCTTCAGGGTACATCCGCTTGTAAAGCATCGCCAGACCAAGACTGTTGATTTGATCGGCATCACTCGATTGCATCGCGTCTCCGAACTTCTGCAACAGA
>CAIVAP010000024.1 GCA_903903945.1 uncultured bacterium
GCCTGTGCCAGAGACAGATCGACGAAGATTACGCCGCGACTGACAACGTGGAAGCCGAGATAAGCATGAATGCCTGCCAATACCAATCCGGCGGCTGCCGCCAACAACACAAATGGTTGTAAGAGTAGGTCTACCATGCAACACCTAATTCCCGGCTAGTATTTTAAGAATGGTGTCGAAGAGCGAGAAGTAATCGCTTGCTTCTAAAGCGCCGCCGACTGACGGTGGCAGCACCACGACCTTGGCGCCGGTCTCCCGAGCGATGGTCTTGGGTGCACGGTCCGAGAAATAGGGCTCCATGCAGATCATCTTGATCTGACGCTTCTTGACCAGCTCGATAATCTCCGCCGTATGCGAAGGCGTCGGCTCGATACCCGGTCGCGGTTCGACGAAACCATCGACCTTGATCCCAAAAGCATTCGCAAAGTATGGCCAACTATCATGATAGGTCACGATTTCTGTCCCCTGCAGTTTGGCGGCGACGCTCTTCCATTCTGCGATTTTCTGATTCAGTTTTGCGGCAAAGGCATCGCGATTCTTGCGATAAGTTTCGGCATTGGCAGGGTCGACGGAAATCAGACCTTCCAAAATGTTGTCGGCGATGACCAGCCCGTTGTTCGGGTCGAGCCAGTAATGTGGATTTCCCAACGGGTGGACATCTCCCATCGAGGCATCCACTTTCTGCGTTGGTTTCTCCAGCACTGGCACATTCCGCGAACAATCCACGACAACCAGCTTGCCATTGCGCGAACCGTCGATTATGGGTGCCGCCCAACTGTCCAGATCGAGTCCGATCTTACAGTAGAGATTGGCCTTGCCGACCTTGAGCATGTAGCTGGGCAGAGTTTCCACGGAATGAGGATTTGACGCCCCCTTGTTTAGCGACTCCACGGTAACGAGGTCGCCTCCGATCATTTCGGCAATCGACTTGAGATCAGATGTGGATGTCACAATCGCCACCTTCCCGAGAACGGTGGAAGTGAAGGCAAGGAATAGGATAAACGGAATTGCGTACTTGGACATGTCGTCCTCCTAAAATTCGTGTGGTTTGTGCGGGCCCATCGTGAACAGCACTTGCAGTCCCAACAGGAACTGCGACTTCTTGCTGGTCATTTCCGGATTGGCCAGAAGTTGGGGATCGTCAATGTTGAATTTCATGTATCGACCATAGAGGCGAATCAGTGTGGTTTCTTCCACCAACCCGAAGCCGACAAATCCGGTGAGTGAAAGTGTAGAGTTCCTGTTGTCGAACCTTCCCAGCGGCGTGTTGTTGCCTTCCACTGGTCCGGCCTCATAGAGGTCATCAGCCTGATAGTCGAATATGCCGGGAGCGTAATCCACCAACATTCCAGCATTAAATCTCTTGTGGAAGCCGTAGTCCACAAAGGCAAAACCGCCTCCGTTGCTTACGCTTGTCACGGCATCGCCCTGCAACAATTGGCGATGATTGAAAATCCACTCTCCCTGCAATACCAGCGAGGTGTAGTCACTTGGGTGATACTTGTATTTGACATCAACTGCAGCCATGGTGGCCTTGAGATTGTGTCCACCGGAGTTCTCGGCATCCTTGCCGAGACAAGTGCCGTATAGTCCACTGATACCAGCATCCATGTTGCCGTGCTCACCGACTGGCAAAAACATGCTCCAGCGTCCCACGCCCATAGGTTTCTCAGTTCCCCGTTCAACCCCATCCCAAGCCAGCGACCGACCGCTGAGAACGTTTAGCGAAACCTTGGAGTACACACCAATTGGCAACAAAGTGCTCACGCCGATGCCGACATCTTTAAGGCCGTCGGGACCCAAGAGCATTCGGTGCGAAATCGGTCTGTCAACAAATGACCAGCCATGTGGATGCCCCTGATTCAGTTTGCCGAAATCGACTAGATATTGCCCTGCTTTGATATTCAGATTTGCCGGAAGCCCCCTCAGAATTGTCGCATTGGCTTCCTCAATCTCGAAGTTGTCGCCACCGCTGGATACAAAGACATCTGCTTTGGCATAAGGGTTGAGGTATCCCTGAATCGCAATCTCCAGTTCCTGCATCTTCAAATTGAGATTATTCTTCTTGGGCGAACCCTCGATGTTGTGGGTGAAAGCCCGGAAATCCCCGATGGCGCTCAGGTCGACAGGCGCCAATGCGAGGGAGACCTGTGGTGATAAAAAGACCAATGACAATAGACAAATCGTGGCAAGATGTTTCAACATCTTTCCTCTCCAATTCTAGTGTTGTGACCAAAGAATGCCTAATGGCACCGGTGCGCGCTAAAGCGCGATCCGAGTGCTCGCATCTATCAGATCAGGCGTTGGTTGTCAAGTCAGATGGATAGCATGGATGGGGGCGAACGCGGGATGGATGGCGTCGCGATCTTGGCGACGAGAGCGGCCTTCTCGTTCTTGAAAACGAAGCCGACAAGCACAAATACGACAGAGACTAGAGGGGCGATGCTGGAAGTGACGGACTGTGCCGAATTACACAGCAGGCAGTGGTCGGAGTCGTTGTCGCGGTGGATGAAGACGTGTAGTAGGAGCGTGCTCCAGATAATCAGGCCGAGTAGCACCGACAGGCGTATCAGTAACTTGTGACGAGAGAAAAACCGATTCATCGGTTGGGACAATCTCCGCTCAACAGGTCTTCCACTGGCGCGTTGATGTTTGGACTCTCGTTGAAAGTCGAAACATCGTTGCGAGTCGCAATAAACTTGCCTATTATACGCACCACCAGCGCTATGGGCGAAAGATTTTTATGAGCGTCCCTGACAAGCGTTTCGGATTGACAATGCAACCGGATCGGCGACTATAATTCGCATGATGAAGTTGAATCTCGTCGGCGGGATACCGCCACCACATGGTGGCGTCACGATTCGCGTGCAGCGAATAAAAATGGGCTGGTGACAATAATGTCAACAGCCCGAATCTTATTCGTCTTCGCTTTGGCGGCAGTTCAGTTACTCAAGTGTAAATCCCGCCTGCGGAGGTGATCAATACTATTTCCCGCCACCACCACCGGGGGCACCACCCTGCTTCATCATCGCTTTGAGTGAGTCAAGCGATTTGGCATCTTTCGGCATAACGAATAGCGATTCCGGTAGCGCCGCGTTGATTGTGATCGTGTCGATCGTCATCATCATCGATTGCGCCGCCGACTGGACGTTCATCTTATGCGGCATCACGATATTGCCTTCTTTTCTGTAATCGGACCACATGATGGTTGCGTCGCCGCTCTTCTCCTTGTTGATGAGGAAAGTCGTGGCATCAAAGAAATAGATCACGGTGTCCTTACCAATTCCGACGTATTCCAATTTGAGCGCCTTCGCGCCCTTTACCAAGTCCTCTCCGAGGAGCTTGACTTTGGCGCCATTCTTTTTGTAGTCCAGCAATGGGAATCTGTTGGCCTGTCGCAGAGTTGCTTCCTTCTCTTCTCCGGTCATGAAGAAAGTCCCCATCGGCCCCTTCAGCCAAGCATCTTTGCCATTGGCTCCCACAGCCTGCATCGTCATTCCCCCCATGCCAATTTCCATTAGGCTCTTGGTGGGTATCACGTAGCTGATCTTCACATCTAAGTTCTGGCCCTGTGCGAACATGCTCCCTTTCATTGTCATCGATTTCAAAGCACGCAGACTCTGTTCGCCGCCACAAGCGGTCAAGTACTTGGCAATGAGATCATCTGCCGTCATTTCGGCCGCAATCAAAGACGCTACCAAAACCAGCAGCAGCATCGCCGCCAGCATGATTTTTCTAACCATTCTCAACTCCTTAAGATAAGATTGACACCTTCAACACTTGCGGAAATTACGGACATTTCTGGTCGCGGCGCAACTGTTTTGGATCAATAATTGATACTATGTTGTTTTTGTTGCTTTTTCGCCGGCGGCTGTTAACTTCTCATTCGGTAAGTAGTGACGCAAAGGCGGGTTACACGGCTAACGCAAATGGAGGTCTTATGAAATTCAGAATCGCATTGTTGATTCTGCTTCTGTCAGTTGTCATGATCAATCCCATGGCACAGGCATTTCGATTCTCTGTCGGCGCCTTCGGGGGTCTGAATCTTCCGGTCGCGCAGGAAGACACCAAGTCGGGCACAGTCATGGGTCTAAAGGCGCGTATTCCCGTGACGACATACTTGGCAGTCGAACCTAACTACACGTATCTAAAGAACGGCGATGGTGAAGCGAAGATAGGGAGTTTGGGTGACATCACGATGACGCGCGACGGCGGGAAGTACAGCACCTTTGGTATTGACGTCGTCTTTGGAAGCGTGTCGGGTTACAAGGGCTTGAACGCTTATGGGATTTTGGGAGTTGCCTCGGCGAAATTCGCCAAGAAAGGGCTTCCCGATTTGACAAAGGGTTCCCTGTGGCTCGGTGTCGGTTTCGAATTCGGCATCACCGACTACCTTTCCGTGGATTTCCGCGGCAAAGGCTTGATCTTCCCATACAAGGACGATGACTATGATAAGGGCGATACCGGCTCGCGCAAGAACGGTATCATCACCGTCGGCCTGAACTACTACTTTGGCATCTCGGAGGAATAAGCTATGAAAAAGACATTCATGATCGCCCTAAAGATCGGTCTGGGCATCTTTGCCTTGCTGATGATGCTCGGCAACAATTGCATCACCTCCGGCAATATAGTTGTCGTGATCGACAATCTGCCCGACCTGGTCGGACAGACCAATACCACCTTCGATTCCTCTCCGGTTGATTTGGAAAATAATTCTGATTGGAAGGACCATCGCGACCAACTCAACAGCGTTGACGACATTGGTTTTGCCTGCAAAATTACGAATCACGAGTCCTCCGTGGCCACCGGTCAGATTTGGATTTCCGAAAAACTCTATTCGTCCCCAGCCGATGTGAGGACTAGTGCCGTGAAGATTCTTGATGGCATCGCGATACCGGCCGGCGGCATACGCAGCATTGAGTGGAAGGAATCAGCCGATTTCCTCTCCAATTTCAGTGAGGCCAAGACGATTGTCTACTCGGCCTCATCGAAAAAGGAGATGTTCTATCTCTATTTCATGGTCGCGGAGACACCTTTTCACATCGACGTGAAGGATATCATTGTCTTCCTGTCGGTCAACGGTAAGCCATAGTATACCCGAATCGACTTCCTACGACGGCAGAGGGCTACCGCCGTGAATGACTACAGGGTGACCGGAGGCGGTCACCCTTCTCTATATTGGTGTCCGAAATTCAGGTTATGGGGACCATTGAAAAAGCCCAGACCGTGTCATTGCGAGGAGTGCGGAGAGGTGATGTCGGGTGTGGAGCACGACGAGGCAATCTCGATTTACGCTCTCCAGATACAGGCACGCAGACTGCTTCGTCGTCATTGCCCCTTCCCTCTCTCACCCGTCCTGACTCCTCGCAATGACAATTCCGAAGTTTTTTGAACAGTCCCTATGGGGGAGGTGCAGAGCAAGCCGCTCTAATGTCAGACGCGCAGAAGATACTGCAATTTGAGAAAGTACTGATGTCCGGTATTTGTCCAGTCGCCATCCCCTCCGGGCTCCTGGAGGCCATGCGACGAACCAAGGTAGAAGATCGTGAAAGGATTCAGCTTGTAGCTCAACAGCGGTTCGAGGGACAAACTCCGGTCGAAATCATCGTACTGTACAACCAGACGCAGGAACCACTCGCGATTGAACTGATAGTTGATTCGCGTTCGCGTGACAAACCCGCTGTAGATCTTACTGCCATCGGGATAAGCAAGCTTCGAGTAATCGAGTTGCGGTACGACAATCAGGCGTTGCCAGAGCCGTAACGTTGCCGAGACCGAGTAATTGGTACCTCGGCCGAGCACCGGCGGATCGACACGGCGGGCAACAAACCGTCCGTGACTCAGACTAAAACCCACGCTGACGGGCTTGCTGAAATTGCTTTCGACTCCAACTCCGAAGCGGCGAATGCCGGGAAAATAAACATCTCGGTATGTCTCTCGGCTCCAGAGATAGTTCATACTAACCTGCGTCTGCCGCCTGAACAGCACGCTGATTTCCGGATACAGCCATTCGTCCTTGCGTTGCCCGGCGCAGTTCCAGACTCGCGCTGATTCCAGATAGATCGAGACCTCGTCAACAACGCGAGTGTTGGGGCGGAAGTTCAGCCTGTTCCAGAAACTCACGGTCTGACGATCATTTCGGTCGAGATAACCATTGTCGACCCTGAATGTCGGACTCAGTCCGGTATAGTTCAGATTGAAATTCCAGACTTTTGCATCGTGATCGACGGCGACAAACAAAGCATGACCCCAGTATGATTCACCATCAAAAGCCGATGTGTGACGGCCGCGTTCAAAGATTGCTGGATACACCCCTTGTGACAATGTTGTATCGGTTGGTTCCACGGTACGACTGGCAAATACGCCGAGGTTAAGACAGTAGTTCTTCAAAAATCGCACCGAGCCATCACCACCTACGACAGTTCCGGCGCCACCATTATCCAAACGACGATCGGTAATTAAGGCGCCGAAATATGAGTCCTCCAGGAATGTCCGCTTGACCCGCAAGACATTAGAGTAGCTCTTGCCCACTTCAAGTTGCTCTGAACTCTCTTCGAACGGCAATACCTGCGGGGTCTTGCGGTCACGGGCGCCAATGTAGCCGACAGCCATGCGATTGTGGCGACCAGTCAGCTTCGTCGCCATCAACGGATCGTTTATCGAGCGAGTATATACCGCGTCGATGTATGTCTGGAAGAGATCGCTCCCCTCCTGAAAAAACGGACGCTTTTCGGGGTAATACAGCGCATAAGGGCTGTTGACATCTATCTGAGCGGCATCAGATTCGATCTGGCTGAAATCGGGATTGTAAGTAAAATCGGCAGTGAAGTCGGATGACAAAAGATAGCGAAAATTGAGCGCCCCCTCGGCCTTGATCTTGTCATCATGCAACCTGGAATTCGTGTTTCCCGGGTCACTAAGGTGCGTCGTTTGGTATGATATCAGCGACGGCAAGAACTCGAAGCTTCTGCCCGGCTTGACATTTTCCAGTCCTCTGAGAGTGCCAAACTGGCACATAAAGCAGGGTACGTTTCGATCGATTACGGCCCAGCTCGATTGCTCGCGACTGTTGCGCGGGCGATTACGCCAGAAAGTAGCCCTCCATTCCTGTAAGGGTCTGTCGGGAAAACGCAGACTGCTGAATGGAATCGCCACTTCCACCTGATATCCCTTCTCGGTTACCTTTCCTCGCGAGATGAAGACGATGTCGAAATTGGCGTCCTCGTTTCCGTTTGACGTTAGGCGCAAGTCTCCCTGGCATCCAAGGGGGTTCACGAAAAGTTCATACCCCCATGACGCGTCACCGTAAGTATCAAATGCAACGCCGACATAATCGCCATCAAACATCTCGTCGCGATCTCGCAAGGAGTATCTGATTGTCTTGGGATCATCGCTGCATAGAAAACCCAAATAGAAATTCTCGTTGTCATACGTCACCAGAACGTCCGTCGCTACCGGCGGTTTCGTCCGGTCGCCGGGATTATACTCAGCAAAGTTGGTCGCCTTGGCTGCGCCTTGCCAACCGACGTCATCAAAGTCGCCGTCGATCTTGATCTGACCGGCAGCGCGTTTAATAATCAAAGTTGGTTTGTCGTTTGGCACGAAAGCATCCTGCGTATGAGCGGTGACGCTGCAAGTGGCAACGACGAAAACAACGATCCAGAAAATACGGAGGTTGGTCCTGAAATCGAGCATAGTATTGCTACGGAAGGACATGAAAAGATGTTTCGCGGACAACACTTTTGTCGACGCGGTCACAACAAAAAGCGGGCGAGTTAGCTACCCGCCCGCTGTCCACGAAATCAATCTCGACTACGTAGCGCCTAAAGCTTTTCGATCTTTTTGCTGTGACCCCGGACTTGCTTGGTGGCATTTCGAGTATCAAAGATAAGACGAGCATTTTTGGCGATCCACTGGTAGTCATAACAGGTGTGATCGGTCAACACCACAACCAGATCAGCGGACTTGAGCAGAGTCGGGGTTAGAGTGACGGAGTGCATGCCCTTTTCCCCCTCTTCCATCTTGATCACGGGTGCATAAGGATCGTTGTATTGCACCTTCGCTCCCTGTTTCTGGAGCAGCCGGATGCAGTCGATCGCCGGAGATTCGCGCAGATCGGCGATGTCGCGTTTATAGGCCACTCCCAGGACGACAATCCGTGCACCCTTGATCGGCTTCTGGTGCTTGTTGAGTAGTCGCGTCACGCGTTCAAACACATACTCCGGCATGTGGGAATTGATGTCCCCAGCCAGTTCAATAAAACGCGAGTAATAGTTCAGGCTCTTTAGCTTCCAGGACAGATAGTGAGGGTCAATCGGAATGCAGTGACCGCCCAGACCGGGTCCGGGATAGAACGGCATAAAGCCGAACGGTTTAGTCGAGGCTGCGTCAATAATCTCCCAAGCGTCGATCTTGAGTCGATCGCACATCAACGCCACTTCATTCACCAACCCGATATTGACCGAGCGGAAAGTATTCTCCAGCAGCTTCACCATTTCCGCGGCCTGCGTGGAACTGACGAGATGAACATGATTAATTGCTTTCTCGTAGAATAGCTTGGCCATTTTCTGGCATTTCGGAGTATGGCCACCCACCACACGCGGTGTATTCTTGGTACCATAGGTCGCATTGCCCGGATCAACGCGCTCGGGGCTAAAAGCCAGATAGAAATCCTTGCCGACCTTGAGGCCGGTTGTCTCCAGGATCGGCAGAATCAATTCCTCGGTTGTGCCCGGATAGGTTGTCGATTCGAGAATAACCAGCATCTCCTTGTGCAGATATCTTCGCAGTTCCTCTACCGCCCGCAGAATGAAGGATACGTCCGGGTCTTTGGTCTTGGACAGCGGCGTTGGCACGCAAATCGTGGCAACATCACACTGCTTAAGGAGTGAGAAATCCGCGGTCGCCTTCAACAATTTCTTGCTCACTGCACTCTTGACCTGCGCATTCGAGACATCACCGATATCGGACTTACCCGAATTGACCATATTAATCTTCTTGGGCGAAATCTCGAAACCTATACAGCGAAAACCTTGCTGACAGTACTCGATTGCCAGCGGCAACCCCACATATCCCAGGCCGAACACACCAATCACCGCAGTGTGGTTGTTTAGTTTATCAGCTAATGTCTCCTTCAATTCTTCCTCCAGTATTCCAGCGTGTCGACTAACGTCTCTTCTATTCTGTAGCGGGGCTGGTATCCCAATTCCCGCTTGGCTTTGCTGATGCTGCCGACGAGCAAAGGCACTTCGACCGGTCGGAGCAGTTTCTTGTCTAATCTTATACTTATGTCGGCAGTCGAATGCTTGACCAACATATGGAGATAGTTCTCGACTGTATCTGCCTTGCCGGAGGCCAGGATGTAGGCATCACCTATCGTGCCGCGCTCCGCCGCCAACCTGTAGCCATCCACGATGTCACGGACATCGGCAATGTCGCGCTTGGCCGACAGGTCACCCACGCGGATGATGCCTTTGCGGTGGCTCCTCTCTATGCGGGAGATTTGCGAACAAAAATCGGGAATGACATAGCCGGTCGCCTGCCGCGGGCCGGTGTGATTGAAGGCGCGAATCCGCACTACCGGCAGACCGAAGGCACGGTAGTACTGGTAAGAAACGATATCGGCGGCAGCTTTCGAGGCGCCGTAAGGGGATACCGGTCGCAGAGGATAATCAGGTTTGATCGGCATACGCTGCGGTGGTAGCGGGCCGAAGACATCCGCCGACGAGACGAAAACGATCTTTTCCACAAACTTCTTTCCACGCAGCACTTCGTACAATTTCATTGTGCCCAGGAGGTTGACTTCCATTGTCCTGATCGGAGCGTCGAAGGAAGCGCCGACCGATGCCAGCGCCGCGAGATGGAATATCCACTGGGGCCGATGCTTGTCGATGAGGTCGGACAATGAGCGTGTATCATCAAGCGCAACCTCAAGCACGACTATGTCTGCGCTGAAGCTTTGGATATTGCGTCGCGACTCTCCTTTTAGGCAGGTACCGACCACGTCGATATCGTGAGCCAGAAGATTCTCAGCAAGATGGGAACCGGCAAAGCCGGTGACGCCGGTGATCAGCGCCCTCATCAGCCCTGTTTCCGTTTTAGTTGTGCCAGATCACTCTCGACCATCATCTTGACCAACTCTCGGAACGTAACCTTCGGTTCCCAGCCCAGCTTCTTGCGGGCATGCGAAGAGTCACCAAGCAAAACGTCAACTTCCGCGGGACGAACCAGGCGCGGGTCGGTCTTCACGTATTTCTTGTAATCGAGATCACAGTGCGTGAAGGCGAGTTCAACCAATTCGCGTACCGAGTGATTTTCACCGGAGGAGATGACATAGTTATCCGGTTCAGGTTGCTGCGTCATCAGCCACATCGCGTAAACGTAATCGCCGGCAAAGCCCCAATCGCGTTTGGCATCGAGGTTGCCGAGATACAGGACATCGGATAGACCCAACTTAATCCGCGCAGCGCCATCCGTGATTTTGCGCGTGACAAATTCCAGTCCTCGGCGAGGCGATTCATGATTGAAGAGAATTCCCGACGAAGCATGGATGCCGTATGATTCGCGATAGTTCACGGTGATAAAGTGACCATATACTTTCGCCACTCCGTAAGGCGAACGGGGATAGAGAGGAGTTTTCTCGGTCTGCGGAACCTGTTGCACCTTACCGAACATCTCCGATGAAGAAGCTTGATAGAACTTGATCTTCTTATCAAGCAACCGAATCGCCTCCAGCAGTTTGGTTACGCCGATCGCGTCGAATTCTCCCGTCAGGACGGGTTGCGACCAGGAAGTCGGCACGAACGATTGCGCGGCTAGATTATATACCTCCTGAGGTTTGGCCTCTTCAATCGCGCTGATCAAAGAGAGTTGGTCGAACAGGTCGCCCTGCACGAGATTGATTTTGTCCTTAATATGATTGATTCGCTCGAAGTTCTCGGTCGAGTTCCTGCGAACCATTCCAAAAACTTCATAACCCTTTTCCAGCAGGAGTTCCGCCAAATAGGAACCATCCTGACCGGTGACACCTGTGACTAATGCTCGCATCGTTATCTCCCCAATGTTGGTGGCACGAATATATGTTCGGCGGAAGCGAAGTCAAGCGTTTCGCACGATCGTCCGCGCACCACAATCCGCCTTGCCGCCGTTGACATCAACTGTTATATACTCCGCCTATGCTTAAGTTCGACAAATCCCTGATTTACTATAAGCTGCCTCCGGTGCTCTTTGCCGCACTGATCATTTTCGTGTCAACGATGTCGAGCGTTTCACCCCCTTCGCTCGGAGTGACCTGGACGGATAAAATCTATCATTTCGGTGAGTACTTCGTCTATGGACTGCTGATTTTTCGCGCCTTTCCCAACGTTCAGGAATCGCCCAAGCGGAAATCCTATTATGTTTTGCTCTTTCTCTTTGGACTCGTTTATGGCGCCATAGACGAGCGTCTACAATACTATATTCCCAACCGCGATTCATCACCGTACGACTGGATGGCAGACGCCATTGGTTATCTTTCGGCGGGCATACTATTCCTGCTCTTACGCGATTGGTGGAAGAAAAGGGCACGTGTAAACAAAGTAACCGCCAGCAGGTCAGATTAGCCTTTGGCAGTTCGGTGAGCAAAAAGATGATCGAACTCGTGTGAAGAGGGGGGGAATTCCCCCTTAGCAAAGGGGGTTAGGGGGTTGTATTTCTGTTTACGAATTCTCCCGTGTAACTTATCATCCGAGGGGAAACCTATGCGAATCCATTACGATCCGACTCGTGTGGGGAGGGGGGAAATTCCCCCTTAGCAAAGGGGGTTAGGGGGTTGTATTTCTGTTTGCGAATTCTCCCGCGTAGCTTATCATCCGAGGCGAAACCTATGCGAATCCTTTATGATCCGAAACTCAAGGAGCGAGCGCGAGCCTTGCGTAAGGCCGGCGTGCTTTCCGAAGCCTTGCTCTGGAACCAACTCAAGACTCGCAAGCTGCGAGGGTACCAGTCTTCACGACAGAAACCAATCGATGAGTACATCGTGGATTTCTACTGCAGCAAGCTGTCACTCGTGATTGAAATCGATGGTTCCTCCCATAGTTCACGCACAACGTATAATAGTCATCGGCAGGCGCGTTTGGAGTCGCTGGGACTGACTGCGTTGCGCTTCCTCGATTCAGATGTGCGGAATAATCTCGCCGGTGTCGTTGCTATTGTACTGGAGTGGATTGACCAGCGTACGAGCAGTACAACCTCCCCTTGGTCCCCCTTTGCTAAGGGGGAATAACGCAAGTACAGGCCGACCGCATGGGTAGCAAAGCAGGCTGATTGTATGGGTAACTGCATAAAAGAGATGTCGGGTGACATGTATCGCTACAGCTTGGAATCTCGATTGTATTTGACAATCCCGTCGCTGCCGATATCTTGAGCCATTATGAAATACCAACGCATCAAAGGTACCATTGATATTCTGCCTTCCGAAACGGGCAAATGGATATATCTCGAAGAAATCATCCGCAACGTGATGGCACGATTCAATTACAAAGAAATCCGCGTGCCTATATTCGAGCCGATCGAGTTGTTTGCGCGCGACGCCAGTGAATCGACCTACGTCGTGAACAAGGAGATGTACACTTTCACTGATATGGGTGGCCGCAGCGTTGCCCTCAGACCCGAAGGAACACCATCGGTGGTGCGTGCTTTCATTGAGGAATCCCTCGGCAATAAGGCGCCGCTGACCAAAGTATTCTACATCGGCCCGATGTTTCGACACGAGAAACCGCAGAAGGGGCGACAACGGCAGTTTCATCAGTTCGGCGCGGAAGCGCTCGGCTCCGCCGATCCACGCATTGATGCCGAGATAATTGCCATCAGCGTGCAGGTCCTCAAAGACTGCGGCATCGATCAGTTCGAGGTTGCCCTAAATTCCGTGGCAACCCCATCGGTACGCGCGAAACATCGCGAAAAGCTGCTGGAGTTTGTGCGACCGCTTGCATCGCAGTTCCCCGAAGTTGACCGCGAAAAAATCGACCGCAATCCCTTGCGGCTGTTCGACAGCAAACTTGAATTGACGCGGCAACTATTGCAGGGCGCACCACTGCTGGAGCAGTTCTACGATGACGAAGTCCGCCGCGATTTCGACATAGTCAAAGAGACTCTGACCCGTCTCGGAATTCCTTATGCCTCAGATCCACGACTGGTGCGAGGGTTGGATTACTATACCAGAACCGCATTTGAAATCAGATCATCGCTGCTCGGTGCGCAGGACTCGCTCTCCGGCGGCGGCAGATACGACCTGTTGGTTGAAGAGTTGGGAGGCGATCCGACGCCTGCAGTGGGCTTTGCGGCAGGCATGGAACGTACGCTCATAGTAATGGAAGCAGTCGGAAAAAGCGATTATAGTGAAAAACCGCTCGACATCTTTATCATCGCCGAATCCGCCGCCGAACGAACGCAGGCGCTGTTGCTGACAAAACAGCTTCGCGATAGCGGCAAAACCGTTGACCTTGACTATCTCGGCCGCTCGCAAAAAGCCCAAATGAAAGAAGCGTCGCGACAGAACGCGCGCTTTGTCCTCTTCGCATTTGCCGACGACATTCCCGGCGGGAGGTTCCAATGCAAGAACCTTTCAACCGGCGAACAGCAGAAACTGCCAATCGACGAAATCACTAGCCTAATCGCGTAACTACTGGATTCCCGCTTTCGCGGCTGTTGAAAAAGCCCCCCTGACACTGACTTGCTGAGTGTCGTAGCTGTGTCAGCCGGACGGCATGTACCTGACAGCGCGAGCAGCGACAGACTCACTCGCCACGGCGGAGTACGAATATGCCTTGGATCGTGACGGTTGAGGAATTCGTCTTTCCAAGAGCCGCCAGATCCACAGAGCACTCCGGGGTGACCTTCGGTGCCGCAACCAGCGTTCTACTAACTGGGGTGGGAGAGACTTTTGGAATGAAACGCTACAAAAATGGTGGCGGGTCAATTTGCGGGAGAGTGTCGGGTTCCGCGCTTCGCTGGGAACGCCGACCTACGGAACTGGGGTGGTGGAGATTTATCTACAATGGAACTACAAAAAGGTGGTGAGCAGACAGAACATACTACTCGAGATTGGTATTGCAGCCACAGAATGAATAATCCACCCGACGCAAGGCTCTGGGTGGGGTACAAAGTAATTGTCCAAGACTGGGTCGAGGAGTTGAAGAAATAGAGCAGAAAGATCAGGAAGATGTCAGGAGCGCAGGGCTCCTGACCTGCGAAGCTACAAGAAGCAAGCGCAGATGTAGGTCAGAACCACCGTGGTACGGATACACGAAGGGACGAACAGCAATGTCGAAACCACAAGGGTTTAGACCTACTTATCTTACATCCAGTCGTAGAGACTGTAAATCAACAGGCCGTTCATTAGGCGACCTGTTTGATCTCGCAGCGGCTGCTCAGTCAGAATGATGACATAGCCGGAAGCCGGGTAGTATCGGACTTCCTTGATTCGATAGTTCTTGTAAAGCCCCTGTGAGGAAACATGTATTAGACCCGGCTCAGGACCACGAAACACAGGGTAGTCGTGACAGCCCTCAGTACATTCCCAATTCCATGTCTTGAGATCATGACGGGCCATGTCATTGTAACGCCTCTGAAACGAGGTGTCATCCGGCGGCGCAGTGAAACTCACCGAGTCGTTCAGGCGAAAGACTCCCACTGAGCCCTTGACCGTGACATACGTCTCCAAGGTCATGTTTTCATACAGCCTCGGCACCCAGTTCCCCAAGAGTGATTCTGATTTGAACGAGTGCACACGATCGGGAAGAATGAACAACACATTAAACTCGTGCCTCGCCTCTGGAAGACAGTCAACGCGGTAGAAGAACAGACAGCTCCTTCCGGCCGTCTTGTCGAACAAAACGAAGCTTTGGTCACACGGCGGTTTCACCTGAGCGACAACCGTTCCGCTAAGGGCGCTTAGGAAAGCGATCAGACAAATCACCTTCCCTATCATTTTGACACCTCTTTGCCGGTCAGTTTGTAGACCAAGAGCCCGTGCATCGAGTCCGACCCGACCGCCCTGGTGGGTTGATCTATGACGAGTACAAGATACTTGGACTTCGGGAAGAAGATAACCTGTGAGAAAGCGTAGTTCTTGTATAGTCCGCCCTGATACTCATAGACAAGCTTCGCATCAGTGCCGAAGAAGACAGGGTAATCGCTACAGTTCACCGGACAGGCCTTGTACCAATCCCAGGCATTCCCGCCTCCATCGTTGATTACCTTACCAAATTTCCGCTGAAACGTTGAGTCGGGCGGTGGCGGCGTAACATAGACACCTTTACTGATGAAATACTTGCTTTCCGAACTGCGCAACGTCTTAGACTTCTCGGGTCGATTCTCAGACAGAAACTCCGGAAAGACATCCTTCGCAGAACCAGTCGTCGTCAGCAGATAGGGTCGCGCGTTTCCAAGAAACAGGCAGTAGCTCGTTGTGGACTCGCATTCCCCGCCGATGAAGACATCCCACATCAGTGCGCCATGCTCGCCAGCCGTTTTCCCATAGATCGTGAACGTCTGTACGCAAAACGTTGATCCCACTGCAACGGCGCTCAAAGCAACGACGGCAGCGCACACCAAGACTATTGACTTGTTCATTCTTGCGGCCTCCCTTAGTCCGCTTCATTTCTAACCCCCTGTGTTCTCAGCAAAAGAAAAAACTGCCATAACATTCTACAAAACCTATGAGGAGAGGTTTCAGCTTAGCGTCAAGCCGCGAGTCGGCGTGACCTACCCGACTATTTCACTATCAAGACAAGACTACTTCTTCAGCTTGAATCCGGCAGGGACTTCGAATTCCGAACCGGCGACACTGGCGGCCGATATTTCAGTCACGGTAGTCGTAAACTGCATCAGATACATCGGTCCCGACTGCTGTTCTGACTTGGCATCTTTCGATTTGGACGCCTCGTCATCCTTCGATTCCTTCTTCTTGCCAAACAGTCCGCCAAGTTTTTTCGCGGTGCTCGACTTTCCGCCTTCATCCGCTTCGTCGGATTGCTTTTCTTTCTTCTGCTCTTTGGCCTCTGACTGCTTGCCGGTCTGAGCCGAGGTGTCAACCATAGAACCAAGTGACACCGTCGACATTAGAGACATCCCTTGCAGATCCTTGGTGTGTTTGTAGAGTTCTCGCGGATCGACACCAAACGCCGTCAACATTCCTTCCATACTCTGTTGGCTGTGACCGGTAAAACCAAGCTTGGTTGCCATGTCGGCGTAAAATTTCTGGAAGTCCGCGGCGCCCGGGACACTTTTTGCCATCCAGAGATCCATCGTCATTTTCATCGCGCCCTGTTCGCCCGATTCGGCGTTCTTGGCGTACATGATCATCGTGATAATCGTTTCTTCCGTCTTGTAGCCGGCGATCTTCTGGGTCTTGCCAGTGCGGTCGACTTTTACTT
Source organism: uncultured bacterium (assembly GCA_903903945.1). Taxonomy (GTDB): domain Bacteria; phylum Zixibacteria; class MSB-5A5; order CAIYYT01; family CAIYYT01; genus CAIYYT01. Next base: position 16,416 of record CAIVAP010000024.1, read on the forward strand.
CGGTGCGAAATTTGACGGTGTCCTCGGGATGTTCTTTCGCATATTTCGCCTTCTCTTTGTCCGCTTGTTGCAGGCCTTTTTCCATCTCGGCGCGGACTTCGGCAAAGGTGCGTTCCTTGTATTCCTTGTCCTTGAGATTAACGTCCCAAAAGAGCTCCTTGTCGAGACGCGTGATTTCGGCGCTCTCCTGCGGCTTGCCGGCGCCGAGGAACTTCATCACTTTGTTGGTCATTCTGATATTGGACTCAGTCTTGGCTTTATCGCCGGAGATCATCTGCGTCTGCGTCCCTTCCATGTTGGTCAGACCCACCAATCCCTTGCTGCTCACGGTCGATTTGATCGTGATGTCGGCATGTACGGCTGCCATTGCAAACAGCAGTAGTGCGGCAACAGCAAAGAGTGTCAGTTTTGATTTCATAGTTTAGCTCCTTTGTTTAGTTGTCTGATGTTGATTATACGCTTTGGTCGCTGTCGATTAAACGTTTTTTTCGGCGTGGGGCAAGCGATTTTCGGTTGGTAAGGCCGCAGCCGAATCGAGTTGGAAGTAGCGTACCGGAGAAATCCAATGCGCTTGTCCGGGCGTCTGAAAAGGGACTGTTGAAAAACCTCGGAATTGTCATTGCGAGGAGTCAGGGCGGGTGAGAGAGGGAAGGGGCAATGACGACGAAGCAATCTGCGCGCCTGTATCGGAAGAGCGTAAATCGAGATTGCTTCGTCGTGCTCCCCACCCTGCATCACCTCTCCGCACTCCTCACAATGACACGGTCCGGGCTTTTTCAACAGTCCCGCAAACAAGAAACCCTCCGCCGAGGCAGAGGGTTTTTTGTCACAAAATAGGAGGGCGTGTTTTATTTCATCAGCGTCATTTTGCGCGTCAAACTGATCTGGTCAGACGATAAGCGGTAGAAATAGACACCACTGGCGACGCCTTGACCGTTGCCGTCGGTGCCATTCCAGCGGAACTGATGTTGACCAGTCGCCAGGTAGCCCTGATAGAGCGTCGTCACTGTGCGGCCAAGAATGTCATAAACCGAAAGCGTTACATCAGCCGGTTTGTCCAGGGAGAAGGAAATCACCGTCTCAGGGTTGAAAGGATTCGGGAAGTTCTGATTCAAAGTGAACATACCCGGTACATGGAAATTGCCGTCATCCACACCGGTCTTTTTGTCAACGGTGGTGACGATCTTCTTCGTTGCTGTGGCGGCTGGATCAAACCGGGAATAGGCAACAACCGTGAGTGTGTCCTGATATCTGGGCAGTGTTCCCGCAGGAATGGCAACCGTAACCGTCAGAGTCTTCTGTTCCCCGGCGGCGTAGTACTTTCCTAGAGAGTCAATACCGGTGACGTCCCAGCCCGATTTGCTCACCACACTGAGGGCAATCAAGTCGATACCATTGCCGTTGTTGGTAACGATCACATCATAGCTGACGATTGTGCCGGCAGTATCGGAGCCCTCGGGTGGAGCCGTGGCAGCCACATCAAATGCTTGGGTGATGGCGAGGTTCATGACCTTGGTCGCACCGATGCCGACCCACACATCATTGGCCGGTCCAAGTTTGGTGGCGACCTTTCCGTTGATCTTGAAAGTGATGTGGTCACCCCCAACACAACCTTCATCAACTGTATCCGGAACCGAAGCAAAGTCATCACCATAGACATGAAGAGTCCCATAAACACCGATAGAGTCCGTCACGAATCGACCGCAGAGCACATTTTGTGGATCAAACGCGGTGATTTCGGTACCGAGCGGTATCGGCAGGCCATTAATCGTACACTGGAGACCAACAAAGTCGGTCCAGACGTTGGTCGGAGTCGGTCCCTGCGCTAACAGGGGCACCGCCGCGACTACAACGATCATCAGCATTCTGATCAGCAAAGTCTTCGCTTTCATATCTTTATTCCCTCTCATAATAATATTCAAGATACATGTCCATGCTCTATTCCGCAATTTATTTTACGAGCATCATCTTTTTAGTGTCGGTGAACTCCCCGGCCTTCAAACGGTAGAAGTACATTCCCGAGGAGGCCGGCTTGCCGTTGGCATTGGCGCCGTCCCAGTTAACCGAGTATCTGCCGGCGGGCAGGAAACGATCAAGTAGCGTGGTCACTTTTTCGCCAACTACATTGTATACGTCAACCGTGGCCCTTGACGCCACAGGCAAACTAAAACCAATCGAAGTGCCCGGATTGAACGGATTCGGATAGTTCTGCGCCAGACCAAATTGACGGGGCAGATTCTCCGAATGCTTGGACAGCGAAGTCAGAGTGGTCAGACGAATACGATCACCCAGACCGCTGAAAGTATACGACTGCTGCACCGGAATGCCGTCGACCGTCAGGTTGATGCTGCCACCAAGATCAGGACCTTCAACGGTGGTTGTACCTTTGTCATCACGATAAACCGGTGTAAAATTAATTTTGCCGCCGGTTTCCACTGTCGCCTGTCCGCAGAGATGGCCATTTTCATCGTAGGCTGCCAACACGGTACCGGTCGGTATCAGAGTGCCATCCAGCGTAATGCCGTCGCCGAACAGGTCGATCCACTCGGTTGTCGGGGTTACACCTACGGCGGGTGGGAAGGCTTTCATTGTGCCGCGCGAAGTGACGAAGCCGGGAGCAGCAGGCGTCTCTTCGTATCTCAACATTCCGGAACCTGAGGTCTTGAGCCAGTAGCCAAGCCCCTGTTTCATGGTTGTGAGAGTTGCGAACTGAGGAAGCATCGGATCATAGACCAGACCCCCATTATCAAAACCGAGGGCAACGATAAGGCCATCCAGTATGCTCAATAGCGCATGCGTGGTCGAGTCGACATCCTCAGGCAGATAACTGACGAGATTCCAGTTCTGTTCCAGATCGATTGGCGTGTTCGGCGCGACTTTGGGACCGGTAACGCAGAGAACGGTATCGCAGTTCATGCGGAACCAGTAACCGTGCAGATGGTCAAGAGTGGTCAGAGTCGAGAACTGCGATAGATATGGATCATAGGTCGCGGCACCCTGTTCGAAACCGAGAACGACGTCGATGCAACCCTTGATGTCTTTGATAATCGTCTCGATGTCGTCATCCGGCGTGTCAACATTCCAGCTTATCAGATTCCAACCCTTGTGCAACGCCAGACAGCGGGTCACATCACCCTGCTCAAGGATAGTGACATTGACATACACCCATTCGGTTTTCACCAGCGCGTTGTCATCGTTCACGGCAATCGAGTCGACCAGCACACCGGCCGGGTAAGATGCAATGTCGGGAGTCAGGACCACGGCGCTTGGCGCAGTGCCTGAGGGAGCAGACAGCGTCAGCCAACTGGGCTGGTGGGTAATCTGCCAGTTGAGCGGATCGCTGCCGAGGTTGGTAATATGCAGCGTGTCTGCCTCTGGGTTGACGCCGACGTAAGTGACAAAATTAAAGACTGCCGGCTGCAGATGAATGATCGGCTTGGAACCGACGATGTGAATCAATCCGAAAACAAAATAGTCTTCCACGGCAACGTCGTTCATGTCCTGCAACAAATAAATGTCCGGACCGAGCACGGTCGTATCAATCACAATGTCGCCGGCGGGAGCACTGGGAGCCACTTTCAAGTAGATATTGGCAATGTCGCCATCACCCGGCGGTAGAAATCCCGAGGGTAGCTTTTCTGAGACGATTCCCTCAAATCTGATAATCATCGTGTGAGTGCCATTATCCAGCGTGCCACTGGCAATGCCAAGTCCGTTGAAACGACTGCCGATAAACGAGATCGAGTCGATGTTGAGGAAGTCAACATCACGGATCAGAAGCGGCACGGTCACTTTGTTGAGCGGCGCCTCGTTGTACAGGCGAACCGGCATGGCAAAGGCCTGACCACCGGTGACTGTGAGCTCAGGCAATACCACAAAGTTGTGATATAGCGGTGACCCCAACGTTGTCACGGGGAAGGCAGTCAGCATCGCTAACGCCAACACCACCAATAAAGTTTTACAGGTTGCAGATCCTCTTCGCATCGGAGAATTCCTCCAGGTAACATTATTATCAAAGGTAACCCCATGGACGGGGCACAAATTGAGATTCTTCTATATGCAACGATCAATCCAATGATAGGCGAGCAGCTTCTTGCTGGGAATGAGACAGATAGCCCAGAGAGCATCTCAGTATTTAGCCGCGCTCAATATAAGGCATACGTTGCTAATGTCAAGCGAAAAGCGACGGTCTGCCGAAGCTGCAACTGTCTATTTATTAAACAGTTATGAAGATCAGTTGAAGTGAAGCCTGTTTTCGTTACCCTACGACCCTATTGACAAAAGCGGTTATGCCACATTGATTTACTGCGGCAGACGCCTGCGGCGGTTAAGGAAGCGGGACTTCTTTACCGATAAACGCGGATGAGGAACAAAGAAGTGCAGATATCAAGACTATTAAGGCCGGATTTAATTCGCCTCGAGATGATGACCTCGTTCGACGATCTGGAGGAGGATGACGTCGGTCCGTTGACTCCCAAAAGGAAACTGGAGCGCAAGCGTCTGCTTTTGGCCGAGTGCGCCGAGGTTCTTGATGTCTCCGGCAGAGTGTCCAACAAGAACAAGCTGTTGACCGACATGTTCAACCGCGAGAAAAAAGCGACCACGGCAATCGGTCGGGGAATTGTGATTCCGCATATCCGCACGATGCAGGCCAAGGAGCTGATCATCGGTGTGCTGCGTTCCATACCCGGCTACGATTTCGAATCGCTCGACGGCATGCTCTCGCACGTCTTCATTCCGATGGCGGCGCCCCCTTATGATGACACACTTTATCTGCGCGTCTTCAAATCGCTCGCGCAGATTTTCTCCGCCGACGGTTTCTACGATCGCATCATGTCCGCGCAGCAACCGTACGATATCATCCGCGTCTTCGAAGACCTCGAATAGTCTAACTTCCATCTGATCGTCCGCAGGGACAATCCCGCATCTCCGCAAATAGCCGGTTGACAGGAAGACTTTATAAACGATCTTGTTTGTGGCACGTCTTTGATGGTGTAGCCGGGAGGCATCCTTTGAAGTTCAAGACTCGCATATTCGGAATACTGTTGATGCTCGCGCTTTGCGCATTTGTGTACTCGCACGCTGAGACCCGCTACGTCTCGCACTTCGGCAGCAACACATTCCCGTATACGACGTGGGAGACGGCGGCCAACACAATTGAAGCCGCCAATCTCGCAACACTACCGGGGGACACGATGTTTGTCGATACGGGGAGTTTCTACCTGTCGGCTACTGTATTCACACAGCCCAATGTAACGATACGCGGCAAAGGCAGCGATTCTACCTATTTGTACGGTTCAAGTTCCATCAACGTTATGATCAGGCCGGGCGACTACACTACCGTTGAAGACATGTACTTTGTCGGCAACGGCTGTTACTACGCCATTGCCAAGTGGGCCGATGAACCGCACCAGACTGTTGTGGTTAGTGGTTGTTCGTTCAATGGAGGACAACTTGTTCTCAACAACAACCGCTACATCGAAATTCGTGACTGCTATTTCGAGAAATGGCCAGCGTATGCTCTCGATCTCACGGGTTTGGGTGACGTGACAATCAAGAACAACACCTTCTATGCTCCCGATCAGTGGCGTATGATTTGCGATTTCGTAGGCAACGAAAGCGGACACATAGTGTTCGACAGCAATGTTGTCGTAGGGTGCGGCTCGCCGGGCATCAACGGTGTTGGTGGAGGAGGGTTCGAGATGAAATACAATCTGTTCTATGGCAAGTCTCTTCTGGGAGAGGTCGTCTACGGAGGGAACGACTTCGAAGTTGCATTCAACAGCTTCTTCATGGACATACCCTGGAATTTCACCTATGCAGATGTACTCACCGTTGTTGGTACCTCCCTGCAAAGATGTTACATCTACAACAACATTTTCGCTGGCATGAAACCTCGCATCATCTTCTACTTTGATATTCCGGACTCGGCCGACATTCGCATTACTTACAACGGTTTCTATTCCACGTATCCGATGACAAGGCCGCACATTGGGCAGATATCAGGCGGAGGGACTATCGACTCCGTCTATGGCAATGTCTACGCCGACCCGATGTTTGTCGACCCCGACAATGGCGATCTGCGTCTTCAGAAGGGATCGCCGTGTATTGATACTGGCGCGCCTTGGATTCTTGACCTCGATGGCACGCGTTCGGATATTGGCGCGTTTGGTGGTCCGGGTGGATCGGTTTACATCTATCAGGACTTTCCGCCGAAGGCGCCAACGAGCATGACTGCCTGGCGAGACAGAGATCGAGTCATACTGAGTTGGGAACGAAACAGTGAATCGGATTTCCTCCACTATATTCTCTTCCGCGCGACTGAACCGGATGCGCCGCTCGATTCGGAGCATGTCTTGAACTATCTGGATCGTCTCGGCAGGCCAATTGGAACCGACAATCACAAGCGACCGCTCGGCTTCGGTGGTGACGGCAAACAGTTCGATCCAGAGCAGTATATACCCATATATGACGTCAAGAATTTGCGGCTGGTCTACTATGTTGACTGGTATCCGATTGATACGGTGGTTTCTTACTACACTCTAGTCGCGGTGGACAGTTCCGGATTGGTCTCCTCTGCCAGTGCAGTTCAGGTAAACCTACCGCAAGCGGTGGGCCACCCGGTTTCCAGCCGCGACAGTTGCTGTCAGGAAAGGATTCCTGACAGCGCATACTTGGAACCCAATTTTCCGAATCCGTTCAACGCGACCACGGCACTGGTTTACAATCTTCCCAGCATCGGCGCGCAACCGGCGCCGGTGCGATTGACCGTTTACAATATTCTGGGACAGGAAATCAAGGTATTAACAGATGAGAGACAGCTACCCGGGCGGCACATCGTCTACTGGGATGGGACAGACCAATATAGCGTACCGGTTGCATCAGGAATCTACCTCTACAGATTGGAGGTGTCGGGAATCGAATTCGTTAAATCGGGTAAGATGATATTGATGAAGTGACGTGTACGAGCAGCGCGTCTGACAGAACAACCTTGTGGCCGGTGTTCGTCCTCGTGCACCGGCTCATAAATCATGGGAGGATGTATGAAACGACATCTACTGTTATTGGCGCTGGTTTTTCTTTGTTCCGCCGGTATTGCAACGGCGATACAACAGCAATTCATGTTCGGCGCTTGGTCTGGGGGTGAGCCAAGTCAAGCCGTTTTGCCTCAATTTACGCAAATGCTCAGTAACACACTCCATTTCAACACCTGGCTCGGATACTGCTATGCGCCGGAGCATTTGCAGGCATATACTGCCGCCGGGCTGAAGGTCATCAGTTCGAATGATTGGAATTGGAATGACACGGTGACCTATTGGCCGCGAGTCTATACCGAATCCGCTTACAGTGTCTTTGAATCGGAAGGCACGGATATTGGCCAGTGCCATTTGGTGTATCGTGGCGGCGTGCAAGTGGAGTTCGGCGACACCAAATGCCGGCACTTTGCGGCTGTCGGTCACCGGGTTGACTCACTGATTCAGACCGGGCCGGGGGTGCAGGACCAGTGTTCCTACGGGCAGGCCGGCTGGTATTATCCGCAGCACCTCCCAAAGAGAGCTGACAACCGCTACCACTACACAGCTCAACTCAGATTCAAGCTGGGCACCCGCCCGCCGGAAGCTCAAAACGACACGATCGCTGTCTTCTATATCTATCGCGGCGGGTACCCCGATGAAGGCATTCCCGGGCAAGACGATCCGATGATTGTGCAGTATCCGGTGTACATCCTGAACTCCGCATTCGGTGATGCGGCAACCGATTTTGACACTGTCAGTCTCAGCTATCACTACAACAATCCAATGGGTGGCAGAGAAGAGCGCTTTGTCTGGAACATCAATTATCAGGTGCGCTGGTATGGGACACGGGACATCTATCTCGACCAGGTCAAAGTTTCGGATGTGTTTGGAAGGCAGTTGTGGGAACCCAGCGATACGGTCGTCGGATTTCCGAATCTCCGCGATCAAGCAGCCGCGTACTATGGCAATTCGCCGACGATTCTGGGTTGGTATTTGGTGGATGACCAGAGCATGATGGAAGATCGTGATAACGTTCTTTCCGCGCGGCGCGTTGATTCGTTGCTGGGCGCGTGGTATCCCGGCAAGAAGGGGTTTGTCGTGCCGGGTGCTCATGTCGACTACCTGTCGCTTGCCGGGTATAGCAATATTTCTTTTCAAACGTATCCGATCCGGAAATGCATCGATATGGCTTCCGATCCATCCAACCCCTTTTCGTTGCAGACAGCGTGGGATAACGACCATATTCCCCATCTCGCAAGCATGAAAGAGCTGGCCTTGTCGAAAGGGCTGCCATGCTACGCAACCATCCAGAGTTTCGAAGGATACGAGTCGTTCGGCCCCATGGGTGCCTGGCGACGACCAACGGCCGAAGAGCACCTCTGTATGGTGAATCTCGCGCTCGCCTATGGTGTGAAAGGTATTCTTTACTGGAAGTACAGCGGCTGCGGGTTCCCGACGCTGGATAGCTGCAGCGATGGTTTAGTGTACGACAGCGACGTGTTCGCTGATACCACAACGACCTGGAGCGAAATCAAAAACGTTGTTGGCCCCTACATCGAGAAGATGGGGCCGATCTTTGCGTCGCTGAAGTGGAAGGATGCCTGGAAATGGGGAGACTGGCCACCATCTGAAGCCATTATATGGGACATCCAGTGCGACCAGTACGGACAGCCCGGTCAAGACCCGCTTTATTTGCAAGTCGCTGAATTCGCGCCGATAAATCCCGTCGACTGCGGTCGCTATTTCTTTCTAGTAAATCGCCGTTGTCTATCTGACGAGAGCATCTCCGGGCACTTGACTTTCCTGGACTTCAACTGCGACAAGACGACAGTACGTTCGTACTATATCACCGACATGCTAACCGATTCTGTGACCGTGACCGGTAGCGTCCCACCCGTGCCGCTTTTTAACTTCTCGGTTCCTGCCGGCGCCGGCAGGCTATATCGGGTTACACCATACCCACCGTGCCATCACGGAGATGCCAATGGTAGTGGCAGTATCAACATCTCTGATGCGGTGTTTCTGATTGCGTACATCTTCGCAGGAGGTCCGGCGCGAATCCACCGGCTGCCGGTGATGCCAACGGCAGCGAAACGATCAACATCTCTGATGCGGTATATCTGATTGCGTACATCTTCGCCGGAGGTCCGGCGCCGAGTCCTGGGTGCGACTAATGGCGGACGGCGGGATATATGAAAAGCAAAAAGGGATGTGGTGTTGCACATCCCTCATAGTTTCGCAAATCGTTCTGTAAGTTTAGTCTGCCAGACGTAATGGCATTACCAGACAGAGATAGTCGCTGGTGGGTTCCATCGTGGTGATGATCGCCGCCGAGACTGCCGTTGACAGTGAGAAGCGAACCTCGTCACATTCCAATTGCTTGAGAATGTCCAGCATATAGGCCGCATTGTAACCGATTTCGATATCCTCGCCATCGTACTGGCAGGGCAATTTCTCGACCGCTTCGCCACCAAAATCGACGTTGGTTGCCGACAGTTGCAGCGTGTTTTTGCTAATGGAGAATTTGACCTGATGGGTCAGAGCATTCGACAAAATAGCCACACGACGCACCGTATCGGCCAATAATGATTTGGCAACAATCAGACTCTTGTTGTTGTACTTGGGGATTACCTGCTCGTAGTTGGGGTACGGACCCTCGATCACACGCGTGGAAATAGTGTTGCCACCGCATGTGAAGATAAGGTTATTTTCATTAAAGGTAACACCAATTTCAGTGATGTCGTCAACAGCCAACCGATTGACAAGGTTTAGCGCTCGTGGGGGCACGATCATGTCGCCATACAAACCCTGAAGCTTGGTATTGTCGGCCTCGATCTTCGCCAAACGGTGACCGTCGGTAGCAACCATCCGCATCTTCTCGCCGGAGGTCTGCCAAAGGATGCCATTCAGAGCCGGTCGAGTTTCATCGTTGGAAGCGGAAAATGCGGTTTTATGAATCATACGGCGCAAAATATCAGCCGGTATCTTGATTTCTTTTGCCGGATTAAACTCCGGCAACCGCGGGAATTCATCGGCAGGCATTCCGGCAATCTTATAATCACCGGTACCAAAACGCATCTCAATGCGATTGCTTATCGCTTCGATCTCGATATCAGTCTGTGGTAAGGCGTCAATGATTTCTTGAAATTTCTTAGCCGGAATCGCCACCGAACCCTTCTTGGTGACTTTAGCTTCGATCGTTGTTGTAATCGAAATCTCCAGATCAGTCGTCGATAGTTTAAGTGATTTGCCTTCCGTCTCCAGCAAGACATTACCAAGTATTGGCAAAGCTGATTTGGCAGGGACAGCACTCATGACTGCGGTTAATGCAGATTGAAGTTTATCTGTCGTGACGCTGAATTTCATTTTCCGGCTCCTTTAGGTTTGTGCACCACAGCCCTTATTATATCTATTTTAAGTTATCAAATCAACAATAGTAATAATACTGTGGAAATGTTGATTGGAAAGAGTAGAGTCTTGCAGTGGAACGACATGACTCTCTGATACCCTGTGGAAAGAAAATGTAACTTATCAATACCATTAACATTTCCGCCGTGGACCGGATCGTTTTCCTTAATCACTGCACAATTCTGTAACATATAATCAACAGTTTCTCAACCATACATCTGATTGATTAGTTGGTCAATTTGCAGTTTATAATCAATTGATGATTTGATATTCTCGGTTACCTGCTGACAGGCGTGAATGACCGTAGAATGATCTCGATTGCCAAACTTGGCTCCGATCATTTTGAGAGAAGATGTTGTCAAGGTCCGACAAAGGTACATAGCTATTTGACGAGCGCTAACGATCTCTTGACTCTTTTTCTTTGCCTTCAGCAACTCCTCGGAAATCTTGTAGAACTGCGCAACCTTCTTTTGTATTTGCTCGATGCTGATCTGCTGCGATTTTGATCGGATCGTATCCTTGAGAACTTCCTGAGCTACGGCTATGGTCAAATCCTTCTGGCGTAGCGAGCTGTAGGCGATCAATCGTACCAGAGCACCCTCAAGTTCACGAACATTCGATGTGATCGAGTCGGCAACGTAAGTTAATACGTCCTGGGGCACTGTTACACCGTCGCAATCGGCCTTTTTCTGTAAAATGGCGATACGAGTTTCCAATGACGGCGGCTGAATATCAGCAACCAGACCCCAACTAAAGCGCGAGAGAAGGCGTTCCTCGAGACCAAGGATATTCTTCGGCGGACGGTCCGCAGTCAGTACAATCTGTTTGCCTTCTTGATGTAATGCGTTGAATGTGTGGAAGAACTGCTCCTGCGTCGACTCTTTGCCGGTAAAGAACTGAATGTCATCCACCAACAACACATCGACAGAACGATAACGGTTGACAAACTCGTGCACGGCCTTGGAACCTAAAGAGCGGATGAAGTCATTGGTGAATTCTTCGCTGGTAACATAGAGAATGGTATGATTGCCGTTACTTTCACAGATATCGTTGCCGATTGCCTGAACCAAGTGGGTCTTACCGAGGCCCGAACCACCGTAAATAAACAACGGGTTATAGCGATTCTCACCCGGATTCTCTGCCACCGCTTGACAGGCGGCATGAGCGAACTGGTTCGAATCACCGACTACGAAACTCTCAAACCGATAGCGCGGATTTAATTTAGGCGGCGGTTGGGCAGTGCCCCTGGGTTTGCTGATGACCGTGGTTGGTTCATCATCATCGTCGGCTTCAAAAATCTCCGCTTGAAAGGGTGTCTTGCGGACTTTGACGCCGAAGTTCCATCCGGTTTCGGAAACTTCAGTCAGCACTTGCGAAATCAGAGGCCGATATCTTTCCTCAATCCAGTTGGCAGCGAAGCGATTGGGGACTACAATGTTGAATGACTGGTTGTCGACATACTCTGCTTCAGTCGGTTTCAACCACATAAAAAAGGAATTCTTTTTGACCCTTTTTGACAATTGAGACAGACATCTACCCCAAAGAATACTAATATTATCCTGCATGGTCTCCCCACTCCAAACTAAGCAAAGTCTTCAAAAAAGACTCAAACTACCAAGCAAGGCGTCCTTGCCATTCTTTTTTACCGTGACTTTTCCGGCCACTCACTCGATGCACTCATAACTCTCCCCAAGAAAGCAAGCCCCTCTGGATGATTCCACATTGTCAACAGGATTCCCACATCTTGTTAACATCTTATCTACCAGCGACTTCCGAGTTTGAATATACCGCTCGTACATCCCAAGTCAAGCGATTTTCTGGAAAATAGATAGGTTTGCGAACGCGTTGATGGTCTTCCACTTTGGGGCTGCGATTGGCAGCGAGACATTCTGAAACCGTGTGCGAACTATTGTTCATTTGTTAAGATGATGTTCAAACGATAGTTATGGCGCGGCATCAAACTGCGATCGAGCAACAGTGAATTGGCATCTTGGCGGCATGATCGATCTCTTTCTGAGCGCTGCAAGTGCTATCGCAACAATCAGGCTTCCACATAAGTGTGTGACCGAGACTGATGCTGTGCTATTGAGTGATTGCACGAATTCAGGATCCGGGCGCAGCACGAAGCTCAGTCAGATCTCCGATACCACATCAAATTTCGAGGGAATTACACAAATTCCTTGGAAGTCCGTCCAATTGGCGTATATTGGTCTAAGTCTTCCAGAGGTGATTATGAAAAGAGTGATCTTTGTATTTGTGTGCTTGCTGCTTGCTGTCGGCACCGTGAACGGTCAGTGCAAAATCCGCGACTACCGCAATTTGACCCCCGCCCAGATCGACACCATAAAACAAGAACGTCTGCAGATGTACCGCTATGAAGCTGATCGGCGCGAGCAAGCGGTCAAACATGCGTTACTGAACCAGGCGTTGTATTTCAATGCCAATCAGGCCAACTATGATGTGCGCTATTATGGCATTCACTTGAGTTTGGATTTTACCAATTCCTCAATCAAAGGGTATGTCGACTACCGAATTAGGTCGGCAATCAACGGGTTGAACTCCGTTGATCTGGACTTACACGATCAACTGTCTGTCGACTCGGTCAAGATCGGCGCAGCTCGCCCCTACTACTCACACCAGATCAATGTACTTTCCATCATTTTACCGACATCTTACAATTCCGACGACGAGTTTGCCATGCAGGTTTACTACCACGGACAGCCGGTTTACGGCTGGGGCTACACCAACGGCGGTATGGGATTTGACAATAAAGGTAGCTATCCAATCTGCTTTACGTCATGCGAACCATTTTATTCGCGTAACTGGTGGCCATGCAAAGACACACCGGAAGACAAGGCCGATTCACTCGATATGTACATCGAGTGTCCGACGGCATATGATGTCGCCTCCAACGGCGTGATCGTGAGCAATACAGACATTGGCGGTGGGCGTCGGATGGTCCACTGGAAGCACATGTATCCGATTGCAACCTATTTGGTCGCACTCACCTGTGCTGACTTCGATGTAACCACAAAAACTTGGAATTACGACGGGCATTCGATGCCGGTTTATGGCTACTCGATTCCTAACGACTGGGATCTCAAACAGGCTTTCGATACGTTGACCCTTCGCTTGTTAGATATTTATAGCGATGCCTTCGGGATTTATCCCTTTGTGAACGAGAAATTAGCTAACGCCAACGCCGGTACTTACGGTACGATGGAGCATCAAACCTGCTCATTCCACGAGTCGTTTTCCGGCTACGACCCAGTCTACATAGTAATCCACGAGAATGCGCATCAGTGGTGGGGGGACATGATAACCTGCAAGACGTTTAATCATATCTGGTTGAACGAGGGCATGGGTACTTATACCGAATCGATATTCTACGAGCAGATGCAAGGAACGCAGGCATATTTCAATCATATCTACACGCAGGAGTACCTTGGCTCCGGTACGATTTATGTTGAAGACCCGGCACATGAAGTAATTTTTGACGGTGACCTCACCTACAACAAGGGCGCCTGGGTGATGCATATGCTGCGCGGTGTGCTCGGTGACTCCGCGTTTTTCAAGGCGATGAAAGACTGGTCAGCTTCGGAATTCCGTTACGGTTCCGCCACCACCGAAGACTTCAGTAATGTGCTGAGCCGGAGTGTCGGAAGCGACATGAACTGGTTCGTACACCAGTGGATATATGGCGATGGTCATCCCGATTATGCGATTTCCTGGACTTGTGAGCCCGATTCAGTTCATGGCGGTTACAGCTTTGTCTACTTTGTCCGGCAGTCGCAAGTCGGCGGGACCTACTTCAAGATGCCGATTCGTCATCGGTTCGTCACCACGGGGGGCAATGTTGATACGGTGTTGTGGAATGAAGGGCGCGACCAAATCTATACTCTTCACTTCGCCGATTCAGTCACGAATGTCACTGTCGATCGGCAGAAATGGATTCTGCGCACGGTCACGACAGAGCCCTTTACCATGCATGTCTGCTCTTACCCATTGCCGGTTGCGTTTTTGGGTCAGCCTTACGATCAGCGACTTGCGGCGATTGGTGGCAAAGCACCTTATCGTTGGACGCACTGGAGCGGCGATCTGCCTTATGGACTGAGTTTCCAAGGCGATACTGTGGGATTGATCTCGGGTACACCGACCTGGCTGGCGACTTTCTATTTTGCGATTCGTCTGACCGATTCCAAATCGCCCCCGGATACCGTTTTTGAGGGTTTCGCGCTGACAGTTAGCGATTATATCCCGCCCTACACCTGTGGTGACGCGAACGGTGACCGCACGATCAATATCTCTGATGCCGTTTCTCTTATCGCCTACATTTTCGCGGGGGGCGACGCACCTAATCCCCTGATTGCCGGTGATTCCAATTGCAGTGACAGCGTCAATATCTCGGACGCAGTCTACTTGATTAGCTATATCTTTAGCGGCGGTCCGGTGCCGTGCGCCGGGTGCAAATAACAGGCTGAGTCGCGTAGGTCGAAACCCCTAATGTCGAGCATTTTGGTTATAAGAGAATCTCCGAGGGGTTTCGACAATTCTCTTTTCGGAATAACAATTGGAGAAAGAAGCGTCGAAACCCTGCCAAGCTGTCCATAATCCAAGCATTGTCCCATAAGGGGTTTCGACCTACTACTATTTCAGCAGCACCATCATCTTGACTTCAACATGATCACCAATTCGTAGCCGGTAGAAATAGACCCCAGATGCAACTTCTGCTCCGGCGTTGTCCCTACCGTTCCATTGAACTTGCTTGCTCCCAGCGGTAAGATGATCGCTTATCAGGGTTGACACCTTACGACCCAAAACATCATAAATGTCCAGAGATACAAATGAGGGTTTGGGAAGGTCGAAGCCGATTTCCGTGCTTGGGTTGAAAGGATTGGGAAAGTTCTGGTCGAGAGCCGGTTTCTCCGGGAGCGAGACGGGAATCATCTCGTCAGATACGTCGTTGGCCGGGTCAAAGTAGAGCTTGGTCACAAAGACATCACCACCGTCTTGATACGTTTGATAGGGATTCAAAGTCGGGAAATTGGTAGAATAAGTATACCCCGTCAGATAGGCATTGCCGCTGACATCGACTGCGATCTCCCATCCTACATCGTATTCTCCCCCGCCGAGGTAGGTGCTGTAGATCAGGTTGTTGCCGGAATTTGACAACTTGGTCACAAAAGCATCATAGACGCCGCCTTGAAACGTCGACTGATAGGGATTCAGAGTCGGAAAGTTGGAAGAAGAAGAAGAATTAGTATAGCCCGCCACATAGGCATTGCCGCTGGCATCGATTGCGATGCCCCGTCCAACGTCGCTGCCTCCCCCGCCGAGGTAGGTGCTGGAGATCAGGCTGTTGCCAGTACTGCTCAGCTTGGTTACAAAAACATCACCGGCATAGTATCCGCCGCCTTGATACGTCGCCTGATAAGCATTCAAAGTCGGGAAGTTGGAAGATTCAGTACCACCCGTCACATAGGCATGACTGTTGCCATCGACCGCGATGCCGTATCCACAATCGGTCACTCCCCCGCCGAGGTAGGTGCTGTAGATCAGGCTGGCGCCGGAACTGGAGAGCTTGGTCACAAAAGCATCACTGGCGCCTTGAAACGTCGACTGATAGGGATTCAAAGTCGGGAAGTTGGAAGAATAAGTCTGTCCCGTCACATAGGCATTGCCGCTGCTATCAACCGCGATGCCGAATCCCAGATCCTCGCTGGTCCCGCCGAGGTAGGTGCTGTAGATCAGACTGTAGCCGGAACTGCTCAGTTTGGTCACAAAAATATCCCCATTCCCTTGATAAGTCTGATAGGGATTCTGAGTCGGGAAGCCTGGACCAGCACTGCCCGTCACATGGGCATTACCGCTGCCATCAATCGCGATGCCTAATCCATAATCGCCGCCGCCGCCGCCGAGGTAGGTGCTGTAGATCAGGCTGCTGCCGGTACTGGAGAGCTTGGTCACAAAAGCATCAGCGTAGCCTTGATCAGTCTGATAGGGATTCAAAGTCGGAAAGTTGGAAGAAGTAGTCATGCCCGTCACATAGACATTGCCGCTGCCATCGACCGCGATGTCGCTTCCCGAATATTCGCTCCCCCCACCGAGGTAGGTGCTGTAAGACAGCGTAACACCGAGCGTACCCAACGCCTGTTGACTCGCACCTGCAGCTTCAAAACCAACCGTTTTTTCTGACAACTGCGAGAAGCAGGCGGTGCCGGAGAGAGGCACCCTCACCCCCGACCCCTCTCCCAGAGGGCGAGGGGAGAATACCGGAGACTTTATCGCTGCGATCATATCGCCCCATTTGGTTTTCAGGATCAGTTTACCGTTAGCATCAATTGAAGTCTCTTCTGCCCCATCGTAGGCAACCTTGATCTGCGCGATATCCGCCCCCGGCGCGGCTATGAATTCGTATACCGCCTGACCGTTGCCGTCGCCGGAGTATTTCAGGTCGATTCCGGGATAGATATCTTTGAGTGTGATCGCTTCGTAGTTGGGGACATCGGTGTGCCATTTGGCCGGGTCGTTGCCGAGGAAATAGTTGCATTTGTATTCCATCTGTCCTTCGGCGATGACCTCGGGGTTTGGATTGACACCTATGAATCTGGCGGTGAGGACGAGCGTTTCGATAGAATCACGGTCGTCAGGATCGTGTATGGGCAACCCCATGTGGTTGCCCTCGCGTGGGTAGCCACGTGGGGCTACCCCTACGGAATCTGGATCCCCGCCTTCGCGGGGATGACCTGAAAGGGTGTTGGCATCACGGTCAATTCGTCGGGTGAATTGGTAGGTCACACCTTCCTTGGTGAACCACATCGTGGCCCCACCGGCGTTGGCGCGAAACAGTACCTGTGAATCCCATTGGCCGTTGTTTTGCCTGAAGGCCAGCGGCATCCGGTTAAGTGATTGCATCGCCAGTTGGCTGTCGGTGGACGCGAACAGAGAACAGCAGAGAATAGCGGTGATGAACCCCAAAACTAACGTTGTCAAACGAGGCATGATGCCCTCCCAAAGCGTGAAAAATGGCGGCGATGAGACTTCTTATCGGTAATTAAGATGCGATAGTGCTGGGAAATGTCAACCAAAATCTCACCTTCGCAGGACTGTTGAAAACCTCGGAATTGTTAATGCGAGCCTTTTTCAATAGCCCCGAGAGCAAGGGTGTTACAGAAGCACACCGACCAGGGTATCTCCGCGCGTTTCGGTTAGACGCACCGGTAGAATCCGATTATGCAGTGTCTGGCTGCCGGTGACTTGCACTTTCATGTAGTTGCCCGTGTGCCCTGTCCAGTAGCCGTTCTCTTCATCCTCGAAGAGCACGTTCACGGTGTCGCCGACATGGTCTTCATAAAAAGCACGCTTCTTGCGAGACGAGAGATCAATCAGTTTGCGCGCTCGCGCTTTCTTTGTCTGTGGATCCACCTTGGGTTTCAGGTCGTGCGACTTTGTCCCCGGACGGTCAGAGTAGCTGAAGACATGGAAGTAGTAGATCGGCAGCTCGGTAAGCGCTTCTTTGGTATGTAGGAATTCATCTTCCCCTTCACCGGGAAAACCAACCATGATATCAGCTCCGATTCCCACATCGGGAATCGTCTTAGCGGCCCACTCCACGAATTTGCTAAACGCCGCGATTGTGTGCTTACGCTTCATCGCCTTGAGGATGCGATCATCGCCGCTCTGCAGAGGCAGGTGCAAATATGGCACCAGTTTTTCGGATGACGCCATGTAGCGAACCAACTCCGCGCCAATGGTCGTCGGTTCGATTGAGCTGATTCGTATCCGCGCCAACCCGTCAATTTTCTCCAATTCGTTGATTACCTGCAGCAACCGCTTGCCGTCATTCTTGTAGGTGCCCAGATTTACGCCGGTGATTACCAACTCGCGATGCCCGAATTCGACCAGCTCACGCGCTTCGCGAATAATATCTGCAAAGGTGCGGCTGCGGGCGCGTCCACGCACGGTAGGGATGATGCAGAAGGAACAGTAGTAGTTGCAGCCGTCCTGAATTTTGAGATTGGCTCTGGTGTTGAAACTATACAGCCCGGGAGATTCGATAGTGAATTCTTCCTGCGGTAATTCACGTGAATGGATCACAATCGGATTGATCTGCTTGGTCAAACCGTTAAGGTGATCGACCACCTTGAGTTTGTGCTCGTTGCCGATAATCAAGTCAACGCCTTTGATCTGCCTGATCGCTTCCAGTCCAATCTGTGAGTAGCAGCCAACGACAGCGACATAGGTCTGCGGATTTAGTCGGAGCGCATGTCGGACTGCCTGGCGGCATTTGGCGTCGGCTTGCTCGGTGACGGTGCAGGTGTTGATAACAGTCAGATCGACCGGTTCGCCGAACTCGACAATATCATACCCGCGTACCGACAGCGTTTTGGCAATAATCGCCGTTTCCGCCTGATTCAGCCGGCAACCGAGGGTATGTAATGACGCGCGAGGCATGATGTAAAATCTCTCAAGTCTGGTTCACGATACTCGACAGCAGTCAATGGCTGCAACAATGGAGTACTTCACTCCATTTAGCCGCGGAGCCAATATACCCTGGCAACAGCGAGCGGTCAAGATGTACGGGATGCGGTTTATCTCTTGACCGCTACAAGCCATTGTGATAGCTTCTGATCGTGCCCAACAAAAGTCGTCGTTTCTTACTCGCCCTGATCGCTCTCTGCGCCGCTCTCTACCTTTTTGGTATCGCCGTGCCGTCACTGACCGATCCGGACGATGTCTTTTATGCCGAGTCCGCCAAAGAAATGGCTGATAGTGGCAGCATTCTCACGCCCGTGATATTCGAACACCCGCAATTTGAAAAGCCGCCGCTCTATCTCTGGTTCTTGGTGATCTCATTCAAATTGCTCGGAGTCAGCGCCGTAAGCGCTCGTCTGGTGTCAGCACTGTTTGGATTGCTCAGTGTGGTTGGCACCTTTTTCTTCATGAGGAAGTTGATTGATGAACAGGCGGCCTTCATCACGGCCGTGATACTCGCATCCGCTGTCTGGTGGATTGGCTTGACGCATGTCGTTCTTACCGATATGGTGTTTTCTACTTTCGTTGCCTTCTCGTTATACAGCTTCTTTCTCTGGTACAAGCACGAGAGACGCGGTCACCTGCTCTTATTCGCCCTGTTTAGCGCGCTGGCGACTCTGGCCAAAGGCCCACTGGGTCTGCTACTGCCGCTGTCGACCGCCGCCGTCTTTCTCATCGTCAATCGCAGTCGCCGGCAACTAGGGCAGTTCCTACTGGGAAGTTGGTGGCTGCTCTGGCTGGTTCTTGTGCTGCCATGGTTTCTCTACGCCGGCTTCAAGTATGGGAACGCTTTCCTGTGGGAGTTCTTTGTCAACTGTCACTGGAATCGCCTGATTCACGCGGAGCATCATCAGTTCAACACGCTCTATTTCTATCCCGCTGTAATCACGGTCGGTCTGATTCCCTGGACCTGTTATCTCCCGTTCGTGGGTGCGGATTTCCGAAGACAAAAGACCGAGTATCTCTTTGCTATTACCTGGTTTGTTGTGATGTTCGTGATCTTTATGGTGGCGCAGTCGAAACTGTCGACCTACATCTCGCCGGTGTTTCCGGCTCTGGCCATGCTGATCGGTCTGTCGTTGACAAGCGGGCGAATCGCGAAGTATCGTGTTTTCGCTGTGGCAGCGCTACTCACTATCGTCGGTATCGGACTCGGTGTGGCGCCGTTGTTCTTGAACAAGGACTATCCCGATTTTGTAGTACCGGGGCTGAAAAGTTTCGGGGTCATCGCGATCGGACTATTTGCTGCTGCCCTGTTCGTGATTCGTCGGCGCCTTCGCTCAGCGCTGACTGCCAGTGTGATCGGCATGATAGGTTTCGCGGTTATCGCCCCCCTGACAGTATTCCCAAAGCTGGAGACCGCGCTTACGGAAAGTAATCTACAGACTCTGGTTGAGGAGAATCACTACACAAATCAGCCAATACTCTGCAACAGTCTGTATGTCCGCGGCGCCCATTTCTATTCCGGCAATCCGGTCATTGTTATGGCGGGAAGCAAGAATCCTTTCTGGAGCAAACACCCGGTGACGGTGCTTTCTGAAGATCAGGAGTTGCGCGATTTTATCGACTCGAGAGATTCACTGATGTGTGTCTTCATGAAGCGTGACCTGGAACGATTCGACAAGTTGACTTCACCCGGACGCGAAAACACAATTCTGTCGCGCAATATCGAGCGGTTGGTGGTGTTGAGCATCAAACGCGCCGAGGTTGGCCCATAAGTTGGTTCGAGGCATTGTAGGTGCGAATTTATTCGCACGTTGCAAATTGCGGGGGAAGACGCTTCTCTGCCGAATCACAGAGGATTAATCGAAGTTGTGCGAATAAATTCGCACCTACAGCATTAGC
Source organism: uncultured bacterium (assembly GCA_903903945.1). Lineage (GTDB taxonomy): Bacteria > Zixibacteria > MSB-5A5 > CAIYYT01 > CAIYYT01 > CAIYYT01. Next base: position 37,220 of record CAIVAP010000024.1, read on the forward strand.
GCCTCGCTGCATCTTCCGGGACAACTTCTGTCGGTCTCACGGCCTTACCTGTCAATCGGGCGTCGACCGTGACGCGAACATTTCCTTTGTCTCGCTGAATCACTTACCATATACTTGCTGCGATGATTGTTGGATTGATCGGACTCGGTCTGTCGGGGAAAACGACCGTCTTTAATGCCGTCACGCGTGGCGACGCTGAAGTCGGCAGTTTTCAGTCGCAGAAGGATGCCTTCCATCGCGGCAGGGTGCTCGTGCCCGATGCGCGTGTTGATTTCCTTACCGAAATGAGCCAGTCGCCGAGCGTGGTCTATGCCGAGGTTGAATACTTCGATGTGGCCGGTTTCTCCGGCGAGAAGGACTCTGCTTCAGAGTCGGATATCCCTCAAGTGTTGCGCGAGAGTGACGCGCTGGCTCATGTTGTGCGCGCATTTGCCAATGACAGTGTTGCTCATCCGAAAGGTTCGATCAATGTTCGCCGCGACGTTGAAGCTCTCGATGAAGAATTGGTTTTTACCGATCTATTGTTGGTCGAGAGACGACTGGATCGAGTTGAGCGCCAGGCGAAAGTTGTCAAGGATGACAAAGTCCGTCACGAAGCCGAAGTCCTTAAGAAGGTCAAAGATATTCTCGAACAAAATACTCCGCTTCGCTCGGTGACACTTCCACCCGAAGAAGAAAAGTTGATTCGTGGTTTCCGCTTCCTCTCCGAGAAGCCGATGCTCATTATCATCAACGTCGGCGAAGATCAGATCGACAAGATTGACGCGATCAAGGCCGAATTTGCGGATCTTAAAGACAAACCGAATCTTGATCTGGCCGTGATCTGCGGTAAGATCGAGATGGAGTTAGCGCAACTACCGGATGACGATCGACAGAGTTTTATGGCTGACATGGGACTGAAAGAATCGGCGCTGGATGTCGTGATCCGAAAATCCTACAGTCTGCTCGGTTTGATTTCCTTCCTGACCACTGGCGACAAAGAAACGCGCGCCTGGACTATCAAGCGAGGATCAACGGCGCAGTCGGCTGCCGGCGCTATTCATGCTGATTTCGAACGCGGCTTCATCCGTGCCGAAATTGTTGCCTACGAGGATATGAAACGCTGCGGCTCTTATCCCGAAGTCAAGAAACACGGACTGATGCGCCTCGAAGGCAAGACCTATATCGTGCAAGACGGTGACGTAGTAATATTCCGTTTCAATGTTTGAATCGAACTAAAGGCACTCGTCAGTAATTCTCGTTCTCTCGGCGTACCGATCTCCTGCCTGCCAAGTCTTTCATGATGAAATTCACTTTATCGGCGCAGCCTGCAGTCTCTCCGCAATGCTCTGCTTGAGGAGGGGTGCTCTCGCGTCATGGCAATCGCTATCGACATGCGATAGAGCACTGTCTGCACTGACGTATTCGCCAAGGTTGTAGTAGACCGCAGTCAGGTTAAGCCAGGCGTCATCAAAGCGGGGCGCCACGCGGACAGCCCGTTCATAATAATCTATTGCCTGTTGATGATCGCCGCCCAACTCGGCACAGGTTCCGAGATTGTTCAGCACGTGGGGATGGTAGGGATTGTCTCGATACGCTAACGCGAAATCTTGACACGCTTGCTCGCTGTCGTTCAACGAAAATCGGGCTACTCCCCGATACCAGGCCAGCGGCGTTGCCGTGGGATCGAGCGTCAGCAAGGGTGAGCGCGCTTGATCGACCTGACGAATCACTTCCGGCCAATTGCCTGCGGATTTGGCAAGCCACGTTGACTTGATGTGAGTCTCGCCGTCCAGACGGATTATGCCGACAACTGCGGCGGCCATGGCAGAGACCAGACAGACCGTCAACGTAATGGCAACGGCGCTGTGTGAAAGCTCTTTCGGTGACTTCTGTAACCGGTGATAGGTTGATACAATTGCTGCCAGAATCAAGGTCGCGAATGTTAGGAGTTCGACCCGTTCGCGAGGGTAACTGAAGAACGCATCGACCATGAAGCAGACTATGGCAAACAACATAAGCAAGACAAATATGGCTTCATCGTGCGAGGCGGACTGACGTAGAACCCGGATAGCATACCAGAAGGCAAGAGCGAATACCAGCAAGTAAGCTGCCAAACCAAAAACACCGGTTTCCGTCAGCACCCACAGGTAGTCGTTGTGCGGTTGCTGGAAATAGATGTCTCCCCTTTCCGCGCTGGTGCGGGTCATACCGAGGCCGGGACAGACGACTTTCCAGTTGCCTATACCCACTCCCGACAAGGGATGCTGCTCAAAGAGTTGCCAAGACTTGCTCCAAACTGCCAGTCTCTCTTTACTCGAGTTATCCTGATGTGTGATAATGGACTTCACTCGAGCCAAGATGGAACTTTGTCCCGACCGCAGAATGCTTCCCGTAATAGCTCCTAGAACGATGAGTAGAGCGACGGCTGCAACCGCCAAAAGTTTCTTGAGAGCTTGCGATCTGTTTGCGGACGACAGTCCGCTCTTGAATAGCCAAATGATATACGAGGGGATCACTACAGCCGCCGCCAGCGTGAGCGCTACCCAAGAGGCACGGGTCTGTGCAAGCAGGATGACCCAGAAAGAGAACGTGACCTCAAGGAAGCCGACAATCGACCACCCGCGGTCAAATCGCAACGTCGCATAAAGTCCAAACGGCAATGCGAGGCAGATGATGCCTGCCAGCAGGTTCTTGTTCGCCATCGTGCCGTAAGGAATCACATTGCCGGGGATCGCGGTGAAGGCGACGCCATAGTATTGGCAGACTCCAATGGTCGCAAGCAGACCGCCACTGATCAACATCGCCTTTGTCAGCAGTTTGATTGCCTGTCTATCAGAGGCCAACACTAACGTGGCACATACAAGCAGAACTCCCGATAGAAGGACTTTGGAAAGATCGTAGATGGTATCGGCGACATTGATCGCCTGCATGATGGAGGCGGCGCTGATCAACACATAAATGCCATACACCGGGAAGATCAGACGTTGCAACACCGACCAATCATGGTTGCTTCGGCCGTGGTACAGGCGTGCGAGCAGTGTTCCCGACAAAATCGCGAGTGCAATTGCCAGGATCAGAAAGCGAAGCGGCTGTGTCGGGTCAAGCGTAGTGTTCAGATAGACCAGCGGAAGACAGACAACAAGAGCAGCAATCAGCAAAGTTGGCATCAGTCACGACCGCCTTAGCATATTCGTTGATATATCGATAAGATCACCTGAAGGGACTGTTGAAAAACCTCGGAACTGTCATTGCGAGGCGGCAGGGTGGGTGGAGGGGGAGGGGCAATGACGACGAAGCAATCTGCGCGCCTGCATCGAAAGAGCGCAAATCGAGATTGCTTCGTCGTGCTCCACACCCTGCATCACCTCTCCGTACTCCTCGCAATGACACGGTCTGGACTTTTTCAACAGTCCCCTCTAAAATGACGATAGCTAATGCCCTGCTGTCGAGCAAGTCTTTTGCAGCAACAGGATTGAAATGCGTATTCAAAGCCCGCAAATCGCTCCAATAAATGCAGTCGAAGGAACGCCTGCGGCGGGGAAAAGTAGGTCGGATAACCCTGATGAATGCGATTGCCGTATTCAATCTTTTGACAAAAACTTACGATAGATGTATATATAAAGCGGGAACACTGAGGGGGTTCTCCCGATTATAGGGCTGGAACGACGCCTCTCGCTGTGGCTGTCGACAACAGGAGGAAAGATTGGAATCGCAAGTGCTTGTCAAGGATGAAACCCAGCTACCAAAGATTGACTTGATGCCTTGTCTGCCGGTCAAGGGAATGGTGGTTTTCCCCTATCTCGTCATGCCTTTGATGATTGTCGACCAAAAGCAGGCCAAGTTGGTTGACGACGCTCTTATGGGGGGCAAGGTGATTGGACTGTTCACCCAGAAGGAATCCACGATAGCCAACGCGGGGCCGGACGATATCTATCATGTCGGCACGGCGGCGACGGTGCTAAAAATGCTTCGTTTCCCGGACGGTTCGGTGCGTTTTTTGGTGCAAGGTCTGCACCGTGCACGCATCAAGAAGGTTGTTGAGACCGAGCCGTATATGATGGCCGAGATGGACATCTACAATGAGCCGGATACTACCTCCGTCAAGATTGAGGCGCTCAAGCGCAATTGCCTTGATTTGCTCAAGAAGATAGTTGATCTGGCGCCAAACGTCTCTGAGGAAATCTATATTACTGCTATCAATCAGGAAAGCGCCTCGAAACTGGCTGACTATGCCGCCTCCAACCTGAATTTGAACATTGCCGACAAGCAGGACTTGTTGGAGACCTACGAAGTCCAGAAGCGTATGGAGAAACTGGTCACGCATCTCAATCGCGAGGTCGGCGTGCTGGAACTATCGCAAAAGATTCAGGCGGAAGCTGCCAACGAGATGGGCAAGATGCAGCGCGATTATATCCTGCGCGAACAGCTCAAAGCCATTCGCAAAGAGCTTGGCGAAGAGGATGATCGGACGGCCGAGGTTGGCGAATTCCAGAAGAAGATCGAAGATGGCGGTCTGCCTCCGTTGGCGCGTGAAGCCGCAGTAAAAGAGCTTGATCGGCTTAGCAAAATGAATCCGGCGGCGGCGGAGTACACGGTCAGTCGC
>CAIVAP010000025.1 GCA_903903945.1 uncultured bacterium
CGAACTCGAGGGGGTGCCGGTAGAACGCCGTCGCGCTCGATTTGTAACAGTGATCGCCGTGACTTATGCCGACGGTGAGATTTGTCTTGAGGGAGACGCCCATGGCTATATCGCCACCGAACCGCGCGGCGACAGCGGTTTCGGCTACGACCCGGTGTTTGTTTATCGGCCGCTAGGCAAAACTTTCGCGGAAATGGGCACTGAGACGAAGAACGTTGTTTCTCATCGCGCCGTCGCTCTGGGCAAGTTCAAGGACTGGTTGTTTTCCTGACATACTTGTCTTTCTCACAGAATTAGAGATCAGGGCGGAGAACCGAAAGAATTTCTTTTTGAACAACTGCCGATCAACCGTATAGTAGTACAGATTGATGACAAGCGAATCTAAAACCAAAGATACTCACTTCGTCGAGGCAACTGCCCCGACCATGATCGTGACATCACGGCGAATCGGTATCACGCTTTTCGTGCTGCTGGCGCTGGGCACTGGCATCGTCGCGTTGCTGGTCGAACCGATCATAATCGTCGGTGCGCTCCTGGCTGGGCTTTTCGCTGTACTGATCATGCTCTATCCTTATTTCGGCCTGCTGGTTTACTATATGGTGCTGGTGGTCAATCCCGGGGTGGTCTGGCCGCAACTGGCGGCACTGCACGCCGACACCTTGCTAGCCGGCTTCTTGCTTGTCTCGCTGGTAATTCATAAAAAACTAAAGGGGGAGAAGTTCATTTTTCTGCAGGAAAGAATGACTTTGTTACTGATGCTGATGGCAATGGCACTAGCGCTTTCAGTTCCGATGTCAGTCTGGCCCTCAAACTCCGTTAAGACACTTACCGACTTCCTGCGGACCATCATGTATTACCTGCTGATTGTCAACATTGTGACGGATGAGAAGCGACTGAAGGGATTCATCTGGATATTCATTCTGGCAAGTGGTTATGAAGCGATTAGTTCGGCACTTGCCTATTTCGGCGGCAGTTTTGTGTTCGCTCAGGGCATTGATCGAGCAGAATCGTTGTCGGGTGCCGATCCCAATACTCTCGCCGTCAATCTCGTTTTGGCAATCCCTTTCATGGTGTTTGCCTTTGTCTGGACCAAAAACAGATTTCTGCGGTTGGTGCTGATCGGTCTGTCGGCGGCGGCGATTTTTACCGTTGCTATTACCGGTTCGCGGGCCGGCGTAATCGGATTGGTGTTGGTGTTATTCTTTGTCTGGCTGCTTTCGCCCAAGAGAATCCTGACTGCATCCGTATTCCTACTCGTAATGGCGGTTGGCTGGGTTGTCCTGCCCCCGCAATACAAAACGCGCTATTCGTCGATCTTCAACAGCGAGGTTGACCCATCGACTCAGGGGCGTTTTGACGCCTGGAAAGCCGGTGTCAATATGTTCATTGCGCGGCCGCTAACAGGTATCGGCGTCGGCAATTTCGCAGTGGCTTATGCAAGCGGCGATTATTCTGACCGCGGACACTGGCTCAAGGCACACAGCCTGTATGTTCAGCTCATCGCCGAGCTCGGTATGGCCGGAGTCCTGACGTTTGTCCCGCTGATCTTTTATTTGATGCGCCGGAACTTTCGGCTGCGGACGCGCTTGAAGGAGGAGCGGATCACAGACGACGTTGTCAAATGGGTTTCGTACGCAATTACCTGCTCTGTGGGAGCACTTTTTTTCACCAGCGTCTTCGGGCATTCACTTTTCCGACTGCACTGGTACTGGTGCTGCGGCTTGACTGTAGTTCTTTGGTCGCTGGCCGATAGACAAACAAAGAAGAACCGACAACAAGATGGAAAAGACCTTGTCAGAGTATCAGGAACGCTACCAAAACGAGGCTGAGTTTTTCGACCACGAAGTCGAAGAGATGTTCCGGAATGATCGCGGGCTGAAGTTCTCGAATCAACTCACCTATGAAGACTACTTCGGTCTGTTTACAACCTATCGCGTTGTCAAGGACTTCTTCGGTCCGGTCAAGGAGAGGAAAATCCTCGATTTTGCCTGTGGCTCCGGCTGGATTTCTATCTATCTGGCGCGCTCCGGAGCTGAGTGCTGCGGCTTCGATATCTCGCCGAAATCAGTCGAAATCGCGACCCGCATGGCGGAGGTCAACGGTGTCGGCTCTCGCTGTCAGTTTAAGGTCACTGCTGCTGAGAAAATGGACTACCCCGACAACACGTTTGATCTGCTCTTCGGCAATGCCGCGCTGCATCATACCGATCTGGACAAATCCCCGTCCGAAATCGCCCGCGTGTTGAAACCGGGGGGCAAGGCGGCATTTATCGACGATCTTCGACACCACCCGGTAATGTGGCTCTATCGCAAGTTTACTACCGACAAGCACACGCACTATGAGACGCCGATGGTTCATCAAAATGTCGAGCAGTTCAAACCCTATTTCACATCGGCCGTATTCGAAAGCTACGATTTCCTCAGCATCTTTCCGAAACAAAAAAGACTTACCAAGATCCTGCAGCCGATCGATGCTTCGATACTTGCGGTGCTGCCATTCATGAAACACTTCTGCCGGCATATCGTGATTAAGCTGATCAAGTAAAACTGTTCTCCAGTTTGTTTGCTTCCGTGCGAGAGCACTGATCCGCTGATGTTTCCTCTCCACAATCGTCTTGACAGAAATATGTTCCGAGCATATACTGCTCGTGCGGTGATTATGAGTCTTTCAAGAAGCACGTTTCTCATTAAGTCTCCACTAGTTCTGTCACTTTTCTTTGCCTTCGCTTTTTGTCTGGCGATTTCGATGCCGGTTCTTGCCACAGAGACGGGCGACACTTCGGCTTCGCCAAGTCACTCTCATGACTCAGTGCAGGTGCAGTCGGTATCTGATTCTGTGGCTCAACCATCGACGCTTGCCGAGCAACATCAGGAAGAGACGACAGAAAAGTCTGCCCCCCTGGGGACGTTAGATTTCCTGATGACTTCCAAGTACCTGGCTTGGTTTGGCATGATGGTCGTCGGAGTCGTCCTTTTGCTGCTGAAAAGGATCAATCGCTGGGTACGACTGGGCATGATGTTGGTGGCCTTTGTTTTGTTTGGTTTGGATTACATCTTCATGGTACACCCCAGCCCGATGTGCGGCGTTACCAAGCTGTTTACTTTCTGGTTTACGCGCGGCACGGCCGTCCCGGTCTTTCTTGCCATTTTCCTGGCGATTTTCGTTCCGAGTCTCTTGGGGCGCAAGCTCTTCTGCGGCTGGGTCTGTCCGTTGGGCGCATTTCAGGAGCTTATCAACAAGATTCCATTCAAACCGCGCTGGAAGCAGTTCAATTTCGGCATGTTCAATGCCGTGAGGTTTGCGTTGTTGGCGATGTTCTTCCTGACTTTTTTCGATGTCAAGTCATACCTCTCTTACTTCGCGCAAGACGTCGGCAATGTCCCGCCCGACTTGCTCACTGCCTATTCGGCTTATAGCGTTTACGATCCTATCAACTACTTTGAACAACTCCATTGGGGAGTGAGTGATGTCCGTTGGTGGATCATGATGATCATTCTGGTCGTCGCCAGTTTGGCTCTCTATCGCCCGTTTTGTTATTCAATCTGTCCGATCGGCGCCATCAGTTGGCTTGGGGAGAAAATTGCGCCGGGCCGTGTTCGCATTGACCGAAAACTTTGCAACGATTGCCAGGTCTGCGTTATCAAGAGTCCTTGTCCCACAATCAAGCCGTTGCTGGAAGGCAAGAATCTCACGCTCCCTGATTGCACCTCCTGCGGTGAATGTATCGGAACCTGCAACCGCAAGGCCATCACCTTCGGCTTCCGTCGTTAGAGCTCCGCGGTCGCACGCCAAAAACCTGTTGTCAGCCACGTAGATATGCTGTTATATCACCGCAGCCGATAGTACTATAGAGGGGCAAAGGTGATTGTCGTTGCCGAGTGAGCGCTAACAGGAGCAAAAGCTTAGATGGGAAGTCTTTACCAGAAATTTGTTGAGGCCGTGCTCTACCCTCTTGACGTCAAGAGGCGGGGTAGTCACGAACTGGAATTGCTGGCAAAATTGGAGCGCTCTCAATGGTTTGATCCGGATCTGCTACACGATCTGCGTCTCGGATCACTGCGGAAGCTGCTCGATCATGCCGTCCGTTACGTGCCGTTCTACCAGAAACGTTTCGCGGAAGCCGGCTTCGATATCAATACAGTCAAGGACTTCGACGACCTCAAGCGACTACCGATCTTGACCAAGCGCGACATTCAGGAACACCGAAAAGAACTCATATCCACCTTCTACAGCCCTGACGATCTGGTAGAAAATCGCACTGGCGGTTCCACCGGCTCGCCGCTGGTTTTTTATCATCACAAAGAGCGTCTTGACTCGCGACAAGCGGCAACTCTCCGGCATAATCGGTGGGCTGGTTACAAAGTCGGCTGTAAAACGGCGATTCTCTGGGGACATCAGCATGATATCAGCCTCTATCGTTCTTTCAAGGCGCGGTTGCGGATCCTGCTGATCGATCGTCAATTGCTATGCGATAGCGGCAGTTTTAGTGAGGAAACGCTCAGTCAATTCACTCGGGACTTTCGCCGTTTTCGCCCTGAGGTCATTGTGGCATATGCCAATTCGCTGGGAATGGTGGTCGACTACTGCACCGCCAAGAAGATCGAATTGCCGGGACCGCGTGGTATTATTACTTCTGCGGAAGTGCTGACTGAAGAAACCCGGGCCAAGATCGAGAGCTATTTCGACGTCAAAATTTTCGATCGCTACGGCTCAAGGGAAACCTCGGTAATTGCTTCCGAATGTGAAGCGCACGATGGCCTGCATATCAACGCAGAAAACCTGTATCTCGAGTTTATTGAACATGGGAAAGATGTTGAACCGGGTGCGGTAGGGGAGATTATTGTGACCGATCTCGGCAATTGGGCCTTTCCATTCATTCGTTATCAAATCGGTGACATGGGTTCTCCCGCCGAAAGTGTATGCCGTTGCGGTAGAACCCTGCCTCGGATGCAGATGATTGCGGGTCGCACTACCGATTTTCTCTGTGCTCCCGATGGGCGGAAAGTCTCCGGCGCGGCGCTGACAATCTATCTCGCCGCGAAAGTTCCCGGTGTCCGTCAGGCGCAGATTATCCAGCGCGAGAGAACAATCTTGATATTCAACCTCGTTGTCGACCGGAGTTTCGATCAGTCGTCGCTGGACTTGATTCGGGAGAAAGTGACGCACTTCTTCGGAGAGCAGATGCAGTTTGTGCCGAACTACGTTGATACGATCCCCAAGGAACCTTCGGGCAAGTATCGTTTCTCTATATGCGAACTACCACTTATGGAGATGACGCATTGAGTTTATCGGAAGTCTTCGTGCGCTGTGTCGGCAATCGCATTTGGCTAGTCTACAAGGGCGAATACGGCATTCTCAAGTGGCAACGGCGTTTCGCGCCCCTCTGGATGGCCGACGACGAGACGCTGGCCAACACACGATTGCGCTTCCTGAAGGCGATTCTCTCGCACGCTGGCGAGACCACTGCGCATTATTCTCATCTCTTTCAGAAGTTCAGCTTCGACCCGCGTGGTATAACGTCCTGCAAAGATCTCAGAGAACTGCCGTTCCTCACCAAAGAAGAGCTCAACGGCGATATGGACGCATTCCTATCCAATTCCTTTGCGAAAACCGATCTAACCTGCTCCAGTACTGGTGGCTCATCGGGACTCCCACTCACATTTTATCGCGACAAAGCAGCACAAGCGGTCAGGCGGGCGCAGGATTTTCTTTTCAACGCCAAGCTCGGCATTTATCCCGGCACGAAAAGAGCTTGGGTCTGGGGCGCACGCATGGATGCTTTTAGCGTGCGTTCGCTCAGAGCCAGGATTTCTAACTTTCTTACCGAACGCGCCATTTACTTCTATGCTTATGATGCCCCGCCCGAAAAAATGGACGAGTTTCTCAAGAAATTACAGCAACATCGACCTGAAGCGGTCTTCGCCTATCCCAACATGCTTGCCGCCCTGGCAAAACGCGCTTCGCAAACAGGTTTAGCGGTGTCGATTCCGAGAGTAGCAGTTACCGCCGAGCCACTTTACGACTGGCAACGGCGGCTCTTTCGACAGGTATTTTCTGCGGAGACATTCGAACGCTACGGCGCCCGCGAGATCGGCACAGTGGCTTCCGAATGCGATCAGCATTGTGGCATGCACATATTCGAGCCATCATATTGCTTTGAAGTCGTCGATGAGACAGGTAACGACGTCCCCAACGGGCAGATGGGGGAGTTGGTGGTAACCGACCTGTTCAACTACGCCATGCCACTCGTTCGCTATCGCACCGGTGATATGGTAATCCTCGACGACAGTTCTTGTGGTTGCGGCTGCACCTGGCGTCGCATCGTCGGCATCGGGGGACGACGTGTCGATATGATTGTCCGACCGGACGGAGCTAAGGTCGAAGGGCTAGTGGTTGTCAATTCTCTGCATATGTCTGGCGTTCGCGTCAGAGTACAGGTCATCCAAACCACGCCAACATCCATGGTCGTCAGATATCTGGAGACCGACACGATACCGGAGAAAGTGCGCTGCCGTTTCCATGGGCGGATCAGCGAAGCGCTCGGCGTTTCTCTCGATATTGTTTATGAACCGGTATCGCAACTTCGTTATGATCCATCGGGGAAGTATCGCTATGTCATCTGCGAATGCAGTTGAAATGCAGACTGAGTCGATCGCCAAAGCTCTGAGTGGCGTCAGAGTTCTTCTGGTCGCGCCATCGCTGGCAATTTTGGGGGGCCAGGCGGTGCAGGCCGATTTGCTACTTCGCAACCTCCGAGCCGAAGGCGTATATGCCGACCTTCTTCCGATCAATCCGGTGCTGTGGTGGCCGCTCAATTATCTCACGCGCATCAAGTACGTTCGTACGCTGATCGTCTCGATTTTCTATGTCGCTTCGTTGTTGTTCAAGGTCTGGCGATATGATGTGATTCATATTTTCTCAGCGTCATATTTGTCATTCCTCATTGCGCCTACGCCGGCGCTCTTGATCGCGACGCTCTATCGCAAGAAAAGGATCCTGAATTATCGGTCAGGCGAAGCGGAAGATCATTTCACGCGTTGGGGGAAGAGCATATTTTGGATTATTCGATTGGCGGACAAAATCATAGTTCCGTCTGGCTATCTAGTCGATGTCTTCGGCAGGTTCGGTTTTCACGCAGAGTCGATCTTTAATATCTCAGATTTTGGCGCCTTCCAGTATCGCGAGCGCCGGGTAGTGACTCCACATATTCTGGTCGCTCGCAATCTGGAACCTCTATACGATATCGAGACATCAATTCGCGCCTATGCAGTAATCAAGTCCAAGTACAGCGCCGCCACTCTGACCATTACGGGCTACGGTTCAGATGAACGCCGTCTCAAGTCTCTGGTGCGCGATCTCAACATCCAAGACGTCACTTTCACGGGGCGCGTCGAACGCACGCAGATGCCCGAGCTATTTCATCGGGCTGACATCTTTCTCAATAGCTCAGTGATCGACAATATGCCGGTCGCCATCATCGAGGCGTTTTATGCCGGACTGCCGGTTGTAACGACTGACGCCGGTGGTATTCCCTATATCGTCCGTGATCGCGAAAGCGGGATGTTGGCGACGAAACGCGATGTCAATGCTCTTGCTGCGGCAATTGGCGAAGTAATCGACGATGCTGACTTGCGGCAAAAGATTATCGAGGGCGGGCGTGCTTTTGCACAAGAGTGCAGTTGGCAGCGAGTCAAATGGCAATGGGCCAAAGCGTACCGGGAGTTGGCTGATGCGCGCTGACAAGCTGGGGAAACTCATCAAGAAACTCGGCTCCGGTCAGTTTGGTGAGCTTGCCGACCGTTTGCGCGAAGAATGGCGTCGTCGCGAAGAGCGGCGTATCTACAATGCTGGTCAGTCGGCTTCTGATGCGAGCCGTTTTGACAGCATCTTCACGAATGGCTTTCTTCAACTCTTTGTTTCGCACGATAAGCAAGTTGATTTTGTCGCCGCTCTGCGGGGGCACGCTGATGACGAATTTATGCCGGGCTTCGCTTTGCGGAGCAAGTTCAGAGAATATGTCGAGACCGTCTTGCCCTTAGAGCGCCAACGCATCATCGTGGCAGCGGAACAGATTCTTTCCGATCGCTTTCCAGTCTTTAGTCTCGGATTCATCTCGTATGGCGACCCACCGCGTTGGAACTACGACCCGATTCACAAAGTCACCGCACCGGAGTGTTTTTATGGTGACATCGACTATCTCGATCCGTCGGTCGTAGGCGATTCCAAGATCGTCTGGGAAATCTCCCGCTTTCAGTTCGTCTATGACCTTGGGCAGGCCTATTTGCTTACCGGTGATGAGAAGTATCCGCGTAAGTTCTTTGAGCTGGTTCAGGACTGGCGTCGGAAAAATCGTGATTATCATGGCGTCAACTTCTGCTCGGCGCTCGAATCCGCCTTTCGCATACATGCGCTTGTTTGGGGTATCTGGTTTTTCAAGGACTCACCATCGTTGAGCAATGAGTGTGCCGAAGATCTCTACGGACTGATATATACCTGTGCAAACTTCGTTCGTCATCACCTGTCGAAGTACTTCTCTCCGAACACACATCTCTTCGGAGAAGCATACGCTCTCTTGGTTGCCGGCATTCTTTTCAGCGAGTTTAGCGATGCTCTCCTCTGGCAGAAACTCGGACATGATACTCTTCTGTCGGAGTTGGATCGTCAGTTTACGGTTGATGGCATGCACGCTGAGTTGTCGACAGCTTATCACGGCTACGCCGTAGAGTTTTTGCTGTCGCTTATGGCTCTTTGCAAGCAGCGTAAAATCTCACTGGCAACGCACTTTCACGACCGGCTCAAGCAAGGGTCCGATTTACTCGCGGCATTACAGCGCCCTGATGGCGTTTGGCCGCATATCGGCGATGAGGACGGCGGCCGCCTCTTTTTCCTGAGCCGTGTGCCTGCTTCCGATTTCCGCCCGCTGCTGGAATCCTGTCGCAGTTTCCTCTCGCCGGGACGAGATGTCGGTTTGGAACAGTACGTCGACAGTTTCTGGTTCACCGGCACGGCGGAGCAGGGGAGAGCAAGAGCCGACCGTGATGATCTTTCGGCGGCCGACGTCATGGCCGAGAGTCATTCCCCCTTAGTAAAGGGGAATCAAGGGGGTTGTGATTCCGGCGTCATCGTCTCGCGCTCACCCTCCGGCATGTACTCGGCCTTCCAATGTGGGTCCTTTGGCTACCTCGATTCTCCACATTCTCATGCCGACATGTTGCACATCGACATTTCCGTCGGGGACTACAACTTCCTTGTTGATCCAGGTACTTATGTCTACACCGCTGATCTCGAGAAGCGCAACCTCTATCGCTCGGCGAAAATGCACAATGGACCGACGCTGGCCGGACTGGCTCTGGAAAATCCGCGCGATCCTTTCGGTTGGCTGCAAAGACCCGATTGTCGGCTCGACTGCTATTTCCGAACCGGCCGCTCGGAATTCTACCGCGCGACATATCAGGTAGAGGTAAGTCGCGGTGCGCTTGCGACACTTTCACGTGCCGTTCTTTTTGTAAGCGATCAGATGTTGGTCCTGTTCGACTCCGTGCATTCGCCGGTTCCAGTGGAGTCGCTCTGGAGCTTCGTAGTGCCCGGAGAAGCCAAATTGGAACACAATGACATCATTGCCAGATTCGAGTCCCAACGGTTATTCCTGATGACTTTCAGTCTCGATTCGTTGGGGGTCAGCAAGTATCCAAAGGACACTCCTGTCTCTGACGACTACTTGTCGCTTCGCCATGGTAGTTGCGCTACCTATTCGACCGAGCCCTCCGCCGTATGCAACGCGCTGTTCTTGATCCTGCCCCGAGGTCTCAGGGCGCAGATTCCGACACCAAGCGGAATTCGACGGTTATCCGGGGGTTCGCTGACGCATTTTACCGAAGGCGCCACCGAAACCTTCATCGTTCGGGGCGCTTCCGATCGTCCGTGCGATGGCCTGGAGTGGAACGCGGAGATTCTAATGCTGCAAATTACAAATGGATCACCGCAGCGACTCATTGTGATTGGTGGCACGCATGTCACCTACAATTCCCGCGATCTGATTCGCGCAAAGTCGAGAGTCAATTACGCCGACATTATTTGGGAAGGCCAGAACGCTCACATAGAAACCGTCGGGAAGGCCGATTTAACCGTACCCTTTAGACAGGCGTATCCATAGGTATTTGGCTAAGCATGTGCGGAATTTGTGGAATAGTATATAAGGACAAAGATCGGACGGTAGACCGCGAGCTGTTGGTCAAGATGACCGATACTCTCACGCATCGCGGTCCCGATGATTGTGGCTACTACTTAAAGGGAAACGTCGCGCTGGGGCATCGTCGTTTGTCTATTGTCGATCTGAGTTTGGGGCACCAGCCGATAGCCAACGAGGATGGCACACTCTGGATTTCGTACAACGGCGAGATCTACAACCATCGCGATATCCGGCGCGATCTGGAGTCAAAAGGGCACCGATACAAGACCAATTCCGATACCGAATCAGTTTTGCACTGTTTTGAAGAATACGGTTCTGCCGGCTTACATCGGTTGCGCGGCATGTTTGCCTTTGCGCTCTATGATGAGAATAGCGAGAAGCTGTTTATTGCTCGCGATCGCCTCGGCATCAAGCCGCTGTATTACGTCGACACACCCCGGTTTTTTGCGTTCGCCTCCGAGATTAAGGCGCTACTCGTGTTGGATGATGTCAGGCGTGAAGTCGACTACCACGCTCTTCTCCAAATACTGGCGCTCAAGTACACAAGCGACGATTCCACGATGTTCGCCGATATCAAGAAGCTTGAGCCCGGGCATTATCTGGATTTGCAGCGTGGCATCGTCAGCATTGCGCGTTACTGGGACTGTAACACGATTCAGACCGATACATCACTCTCAGAGCCTGACGCCGTCAACCGTTTGCGCGAGTTGCTTGATGAATCCGTGCGCTTGCGCCTCATGGCTGATGTGCCGCTGGGGATGTTTCTCTCGGGTGGAGTTGATTCTACAATCATTGCCGCCCGTATGGCCAAGATGGTCGATCGACCGATCGCGACTTTTTCGGTCGCCTTCCAAGAGCGCGAAGCCAACGAGCTTTATTATGCCCGTTTGGCCGCCAAACATGCGGGCGCCAGCCAGCACGAAATCACGATGACAACGGAGGACTTCTTTGCGGCGTTGCCGCGCATGATTTATCACGAGGACGAGCCGGTAGCCCACCCATCGTCGGTGGCATTGAATTGCGTCTCACGTCTCGCCAGCAAGCATGTAAAGGTTGTTCTCACGGGTGAAGGCTCGGATGAATTGTTTGGGGGCTATGAGCGCTATTACCAGACGCTGTACAATCTCAAGGCTGATCGGATGTTGTTTTCGGTGCTGCCGCGTTCCATGAGACGCGGTCTCTTCCGACCTCTGATTGACATGTTGCCCTACAAGTTTCCATATCGCAACAAGGCCCTGCGAACAACAGTCTATCTCGACAACGATCTCGAGACCATCTTTCTTGACAACTACTCGACTTTCTCCCGTGCCATGCTTTCGGAGTTACTCACGGGCAGTTGCTGGAATGGTCATGATCCGCGCGCCGTCTATTCCGGCTTTATGGATCACTATAACCGTTCGCAGGCCAATACTCTGTTGGGCAAGTTGCTCTATGCCGATGTCAAAACCTATCTGGTTGAACTGCTCATGAAACAGGATCAGATGTCGATGGCTGCTTCGATTGAGTCGCGAGTGCCGTTTCTGGATCACAAACTGGTTGAGTTTGCGTTCTCGTTGCCTGACAAGCTCAAAATCAAGGGGTTCAATACCAAGCGCGCCCTCCGACTTGCTTTTGGTCCCGATATTCCGCAGGAGATTCTCAACCGCCCCAAAGCCGGTTTTCCGGTACCGATCAATCGTTGGTTCGCGGGCGAATACCATCAGATGGCCAAAAATCTCGTGTTAGGCAAAGACTCCTTCTGCGGCGAGATACTTGACCGCAAGCTGATCGAAAGCTATTTCAGTTTGCATCAACAGGGCAAGTACAACCACTCCGATCGCATCTGGACACTGTTGAATTTGGAGCTTTGGCATCGCATCTTCATTCGTCGCGAATCACTTGATAGCATCAGGTTGCTGCCGCAATGAAAGTACTCTGGCTTAAGTCCGATTTTCCGCTGCCAGCCGACACCGGCGGCAAGATCAGAACCATGAATCTGCTGTCGGCGCTGGCAAAGTTGTGCGACGTGACGTTCCTGTCGTACGTTCCACCGGAACTCGATGGCAAATGGATCAACCAGATGCGCGGTTTCGGTGTCAGAGTCGAGTCGGTAGTGCACCCGGAAGAGAACAAGGAAGGACTCGCCTTCAAACTGCGTGTGCTTTCGAAGCTGTTGTCATCGCGACCCTATATCGTGAACAAATACATCACGCCAGAGATGACTCAGCAAATCAGGAAAGTTACTGCTGAAAAGCAGATTGACGTCGTTGTCTGCGATTTCCTGGAAATGGCCTGGTGCGCCGAACATCTCGGCGGAATTCCCAAGGTGCTTTTCGAGCACAACGTTGAGACACTAATCTGGCGTCGATATCATGAAGTTGAAAAGGGTTTTCTAAAGAGGCTCTATTTCGCATACGAAAAGAGGCGCTTAGAGCGCTTCGAGCGCGAAAGTTGCGCTCGGTTTGATCTGGTCTTGACCGTCTCCGACAACGACGGCGAACTGCTCCGCAAGGAATTTGGTCTACGACGCTACGTTACGATTCCGACCGGCGTCGATACCGGTTTCTTCCACCCGTTGGGGCGGGAAACCAAGCACCGGTTAGTCTTCTGCGGTTCGATGGATTGGATGCCGAACATCGACGGCTTCTGGTGGTTCTATCGCGAGATCCTACCGATAATCAGACAGGATATCAAGGATGTCAGCTTTGCGGTGGTCGGTCGTCGCCCCGCAGAGGATATTGTCAAAGTGGGCCAGGACGACAAGTCGGTCATTATCACTGGCACTGTCGCCGATGTCCGTCCGGAAGTGGCTGCCGGACAGATTTATGTGGTGCCACTGCGTGTCGGCGGTGGAACTCGGATTAAGATTTACGAGGCGCTGGCGATGGGCAAGTGCGTGGTCTCAACGACCATCGGCGCTGAGGGATTGCCGTTGACAGACGGTGTGAACATCGTGTTTGCCGACGCCGAAAACGAGTTCGCAAAAAAAGTCACTGAATTGTTGCGTGACGACAACAAACGGAATAGAATTGCCGAAGCCGGTTTTCGACTGGTGACGGAGAAATATAGCTGGAGCAAGGCGGCGAAGAAATTGCATGAAGCGTTGATCGACGCTGCCGGTGCTCGAGGTGATTTGAAGGCAAGAAACTGAGGGTGAGATGAAGATTTCCATATTTGGATTGGGATATGTTGGTGCGGTCACTGCCGCATGTTTGGCCAAGCAGGGGCATCAGGTTATCGGCGTTGACATCAGTCGTGACAAAATCGAGCAGCTCTCGGCCGGGAAGAGCCCGATTGTCGAGGACAAGATTGCCGAGATCATTGCGGACACTGTCAGTAGCGGCAAGCTGAAGGCCACGATGGACGCCAAAGCCGCCCTTAACGAAACCGAGGTCTCGATGATTTGCGTCGGCACGCCGTCGAAGGACAACGGTGACGTCGATTTGACCTATGTGCTGCGGGTCACCGAGAAGATCGGCCAGTTGCTGAAGAACAAATCCGAGTTTCATACGCTTATCTATCGCTCGACGATTCCTCCGGGAACGACCGAAGAGAAGATTATTCCAGTGTTGGAGGAGGCCTCCGGCAAGAAGGTCTACATCGATTTTGACGTCTGCTTCAATCCCGAATTCCTGCGCGAAGGCGCTTCGGTAGATGATTTCTTCAATCCGCCGTTCACCATTGTGGGAGTACAGTCGGAGGGGGCTGCCGAGGTCGTGCGTCGCGTTTTTTCGTTCCTGCAGGCGCCATTCGAGACGACGACCATCCACACTGCCGAGATGGTCAAATACGTCTGCAACACTTGGCACGCTCTCAAGGTCTGTTTTGGCAACGAAATCGGCACTCTGGCGCGCCGTCTGGGAATCGACGGCTACGAAGTTATGCGGCTCTTTCTTATGGACACCAAACAGAACGTCTCGGGGATGTATCTGAAACCCGGCTTCGCGTATGGTGGCTCCTGTCTGCCCAAGGACGTGCGCGGCCTGCTGTATCAGGCGAAGAGCGTTGACTACAACGCACCGCTACTCTCTGCCATCCCCGGTTCCAACGAGCGTCAACTTGAAGAAGGTTACAAGATTGTAACGTCGTTCAAGAAAAAGAAAATTGGCTTTCTGGGTTTGGCGTTCAAGGGTGGCACCGATGATCTGCGCGAATCACCGCTGGTTTTGCTGGCCGAACGACTGGTCGGCAAGGGATATGAGCTACTGATCTATGATCGCAATGTCAACATCGCTCGTATTTTTGGATCCAATAAGGCCTATATCGAGAAAGAGATTCCGCACATTGAGAAGCTATTCGCGTCGTCAGTCGAGGAAGTGATCTACGGCTCCGATGTGATCATTATTGGCAATCATGACTCCGAATACTCCGCAGCGCTCAAGAGTGTCAAGGATCGCGAGATCGTTGATTTCGTGCGCATCGGAGATCACACGACGCAGCTCGGCGACAATTACCATGGCATCTGCTGGTAGCTCCAGGCCGACCGTATCCGTTGTTCTTCCCGTACGCAACGAGGGCCGGTTCATCGGTTCTGTCTTGCGGGAATTGGCCGAACAGGATCTTCCGCACGGGGATTATGAAGTCATCGTCGTCGACGGTGAATCAACCGATGACACCGTCGCGATCGCATCGAAGTATCGCGATCGATTTGACCGTTTTCAGATCATTCAGAATCCAAAGCGTCTCTCTGCCGCCGCGCGCAACCTCGGTCTTCGCGCCGCAACCGGCGAGTTCATTATCTATGTCGACGGCCATTGTCGGATTCCGTCCAAGCGCCTTCTCGCAGACATGATTTCAATCTTTCGCCAGAACGACGTTGATGCGCTCTGCCGTCCGCAACCTCAGACTGCCGGACCGCAGACCTATTTCCAGCAAGCCGTATCGTTAGCGCGCTCCTCGGCGCTGGGGCACGCACTTGACTCGACAATATACAATGATCAGGAACGGGTTGTTCCTGCGGCATCTTCCGGCGCCATGTATCGCCGTGACGTTTTCGACAGAATAGGGGAGTTCGATGAGCATTTTGATGCGTGTGAGGATGTCGAGTTCAATACCCGCATCGATAAGGCCGGTCTGAAGGCAATGATTTCTCCCAGATTGACAATCGAATATGCGGCGCGCACAAGTTTGCGCGGATTGTTCCGTCAACTCTATCGATACGGTTACGGACGATGGCAGCTTTTCCGCAAGCACCCATCCACTCTCGGGATTGGCAATCTAATCCCCGTGCTATTCGTGATCGGGTTGATTGCGCTCCCTTTTCTCTGGTTGGTGTCGCTCAAGGCCGGACTAATCGTCTCCGTTCCTTACGCATTCTACCTGATAGCCATCGGCGCCGTCTCGCTCGGCATCGCCCGCCAGAATCGAAAGTCGCTGATCCTCATCCTGCCCTTCATCTTTATCACCATTCACTTCGCTTTCGGCATAGGCTTCATTGCTGCCCTCGCAAGATCGCAGCGGTAGGGAAGGGGTATGGCGTCCGACCGAATTAGAATCATGTATGTCATCGGCTCGATGGGCCATAGTCGCGCCGGTACTGAGCGCAACCTGCTGACTATTATTGAACATCTGGATCGAACTCGTTTCGAACCCTTCTTGGTCAGCCTGCAGGACTGTGAGTACATTCAACAGGGCCGGTTTTGTTGTGACACTACCTGCCTATATCTTTGTCGCATGTTCACTCCCACGATGTGGCGCAAACGCAAACAACTTGCGCAGCGCATGCGAGAACTCAGTATAGATGTCGTACAGACTTTCTTCGTCGAAGGTCATCTCGTCGGTGGCGCCGCCGCACGGATGGCCGGCGTAAAGGCGATTGTCTCTTCGCGCCGCAACCTCGGGTACAGCTATAGTCTTAAGGAAAAGCTGCTGCTGAAGCTCGCCAACCGCTATCCGCGTCGTTGGCTCGCAAATTCGCGAGCGGTTGCCGACACGATATCGCGACTGGAAGCGATCGACCGCAGTCGCTTCGATGTAATATACAACGGCGTCGAAATCCCGGCGCCCGACACTGCCGGTACCGCAGCGGCAGTCACCCCCAGTCAGACAATTATCATGGTCGCCAATCTTCGTCCCGTGAAAGCGGTTGACACTCTGATCCGCGCCGCCGCAGTTGTGGTCAGGAGTGTTCCCAATGTTAGATTCGCGATCGTCGGTGACGGTCCGCAGCGCGCATCACTTCTCAAACTTGTTGCCGAACTATCATTGACCGGACAGATAGATTTCGTGGGCAGCACGAGCGACGTCCGCGCAATCCTGCTGGGCGCAACGGTCGGAGTCCTGACCTCTACCAGCGAAGGCTTCTCGAATGCCATTCTTGAATATATGTGCGCCGGCCTGCCGGTGGTCGCCACAGACGTGGGTGGTAACAGGGAAGCGGTTCTTGACGGCAAAACCGGATTTTTGGTTGCCCCAGCCGATCATGATGCGCTCGCCGGCAAGCTGATTTACTTGCTCACGCGTCCAGACGAGTCACTTCGCCTCGGTCGCGCCGGTAGGGAGCGCGCCGAAGCCGAATTCTCGCTTGCCGCGATGATCCGTAACTATCGAGAGTATTACATCAGACTGGTGAAGCAGTTCGGATCTGAATAGGAAGGCGAGAAAACAGCGGCGAGGCGAGCCTACTGCTCCGGGTCATACTAATCAATTCCACTCGGCATTACTGGTGGCGCAACATTGTTATTCGGTGTAAACCGGCTCCGCAATCCATCGATTAACTCCAGCAACCGCGCCTTGTCCTCCGGTTCGAGGACGTGCAAGAGATGTAGCATAGCCGCATACAGCCAGATCAAAGGCGCCTTGATGATGATTACGATTATCAGGTACAGCCACGGGTAAGCCAATTGCGCGGCCGTACGTACGGGCAGGAAGCGACTGTATTCGTAGCTTTCCAGAGCATAGTTGATCAGATAGACTGCTGCCGCCGACAATATGATTTTCGTCATCTTTCCGAACTCATAAGGCGCCGGTAGCACGCGGTTGCTTAGATACCAGGTCAGTGCCACAATAAACGCATAGGTGGTCACTGTCGCCCAGGCCGCTCCCATCATGCCGTAACTCGGTATCAGCAGAAAGTAGAGCGCCAGGCAGAAAGCGGTACTGACACTATGCCACATTTTGAGATAGGTCTTCTTCGTGTAGTAGAAACCGCTGTCCATAAACATCTGTAAGCCGTCACCGGCGTATGCGAGAATGATAATTGGAATAATTGTGTAGCAGGCGAAGTAACGTCGATCCATCATCACCGAAACAATCTCGCGGCTGTAGACCGACACGATCAGACCAAGCACGGAGTACAATAGCAGTGTATAGGTTGTCAGCCGCGCCAGAAAACGAATCCCTTCAGGTTGACGCAACACGTCCACCATTTTTGCCGTCCAAGCCCGAATCGTAGGGCTAAAGACAAATGTGCTGAGCACCTGCGCAATCTTGTAACCGGCCGAATACAGACCGACTTCCGCAGCACCAAAGTAGCGATTAAGTATCAGGCGATCGCCGCTGTTTACGACAAAACCCATGAACCCGAGAAACGTGAATGACCACGAGAACTTGACAATTTGCCAACTGATACTCCAATTCACTTTCTTGGCCGAGCGCCAAAACACCGGGCCGCCGATGGCCAGCACGAAGATCCCCGTACCCAGAATCCCCGCCCACAGCACGGCGGCAACCTTGTCGGACATAGTGTATAACAGCACGATGTTGAGCGCCATTGTAGTGGCGAAACTCGCTGACGAAATGACGATGTACTTGGTCGGCTGCTCGGTTGCCTGAAAATAGAGGAACGGAACGACAAACGCCATCTGCATCAAATAGCGCACAGCCGCGAGGATGACGTAGTTCGAATAGACCGGCGACTGAAAAAGAGCTTGCGAAACCGTTACGCTCGTCGCGCAGATTACCGTTGTCATCAATCCGGCAACCAACAAGACCACATATATGCAGGTCGACGTCACCAGTCGTCGGTATTGTTCGTCGAGTTGATCCCGATAAAATCGGATATAGGTTGTGCCGTACTGCGTCAGAAACAGCAGCGACACGATATCCATCGTACGGTTGAGGACTTCCAAACGCCCGTAGTCTGCCTCCGGCATCAAGCGGCTGTATAGCGGCAGCAAGATGAAGCCGATTCCATAGTTGAGCGCCAGTCCCAACCCATAGATGATTATTTGGCTTAAGAATGATGCGTTCTTGGTCTGCGGTTTTGCCATCTATCTTCCGTGGTGACTTAAGTACCTGTTCGCAACTCCGTTAGCGTACGAGATCATCGAACTCGAATCAACTTAAAATAGCGCACTCCCTCGTATGAGTCCGGTGGCTTATTGCGGCAGTTCGCTATTGTACAATACATCGGCTGGGCATATAATTGCTGTATGCTGATTACAGTCAAGCGGAGTAGTGGTTAGTTGCACAGTGTGCTTGTCGCCATAATGCTGGTAACAGTTGCTCTCGTAGTGGTCGTTCTGTTACGTTTGCAGAGGATCTATAGGCGCGGGCACTACGGTCTCTGGATTCCGTCTTACATCAAGGGAGTCCTCGCCAAACCTTCTGATCGGGACAAACGGCACGGGCCGCTGCACATCGTTTTCATCATTGCCGATCACTTCGAACCGGGACATGACAGCGAACCACTTGTAAAATGGTTGGCACGCTATCGAGCCGTTGTCAGCAAGCACCATGACAGCTACGGCAATCCGCCGCGTCGCACACTGCACTTCCCGATTGAGCAGTTTTATGATCAGCAGATCGAGTTGCTGCTGCCACTCTGTCGCGAAGGCTATGCGGAAATCGAAATGCAATTGCACCATTTTGACGACAATTCGGAAACTGTGTTGGCCAAGTACATGAAGGGACTAAGCGATTTCGCCCGGTATGGCATCTGTCAGACCATCGACGATCCTCCTCAAACTCGTTTTGCCTTTGTCCACGGCAACTGGGCGCTTGACAACTCGGCGGCACACCAGACGCCGAATCCCTGCGGGGTTAACGATGAAATCCGCATTCTGTCGTCGCTGGGCTGCTTTGTCGACGTGACCTTTTCTTCAGTTTTGACAACATCACAGCCGAGACGGATCAATTCCATTTACTATGCCACGGACGACCCGCAAGCGCCCAAATCCTATGATGATGGCGTTCCGGTTGAAGTCGGCAAAGCCCCGTCCGGAGATTTAATGCTGCTGCAGGGCCCGCTGCTCTTCAACTGGCGTGATTGGCGATATCGTGCCCATCCAGCGGTGGAAAATGGCGATATCTGGGCCGGCTACCCACTATCACCACAACGCATTCCGCTCTGGCTGAAGGCCAACATCCATGTGCTCGGTCAACCCAACTGGGTTTTTGTCAAGTTGCATGCTCACGGTTGTCGGGGCACCGATCTTGACGCTCTCACGGGCGATAGTTTTGATCAAACCCTGTCAGTTCTCGAAAGCACTTACGACGATGGCAGGGAATACGTCCTTCACTACGCAAGCGTTCGTGAAGCGTATAATATCATCAAAGCTGCTGAGGCGGGCAAGACCGGCAATCCGGAGGACTACCGCAATTTCGTTATCAAACCGTATCGCGCCAATCAGACATAATGGATTAGCGACTTGTCATGGCAGTTGGAAACTTACGCAGGTTTGCCGGCCTTTTTGAGCGGAAAGGGAGCGCGAGTTTCAGTCCCAAACTTTGCCGAAAAGGATTCTCTTCAGCATCATTTTCGCCAGATGGAAGTCTGCCTCATATTTGGAATCGCCATACATGCTCACGCGGCGCAAGCGGAACCGCTCGTCGCCCGGCAATGCGAACGACCCCAGGCCGGGTTTGGTCGTAAAACCTACTTGATAACCAGCCTCCGACGCCGCAGCCACAACCGAATCGTTGAACGAACCAGCCGGATAGCAAATTGCAGTGACGGTAGTTCCTAGCTTCTGTTCCAGTAGGCGCTTGGATTCGACCAATTCGCTGCGGGTGGTTTGCTCGTCGAGCCGCGCCAACTTGCGATGAGTAACCGTGTGGGATCCAATTGCCACACCCTGCTCGGCAATCTGTGTCAGTTGTTCCCAATTCATGCAGTTGACACCCAATGTATACTTTGCAGCAGCAATTCGCTCCAACTCAGTCACAATCGAATCCACTTCCTCGGCATCCATCTGATCCAGAGTGTAGGCAAGCGCTCGGCAAGTTTTGGCTCTGCAATCTTCATCTGCGACCGACGACTGACGAATCACCTGGGCAATTTGCCCCTTGAATTGGCTGGCATTACTCTGCAACCTCTCCCAGCCGTCCGAATCGATGCTGCGAGCCAGATTGGTCACGCGAAGGTGCCAGAAACGCTTATCAGTGCTGATGAAGTCTGTCGGTGCAAATACAACCGACTTGCAGTCATGCTCGGACAGCACCGGCAAAGCATACTTGATGAACTCGAAATCGGCATCGTCAAATGTCAACAGTGCCGCACGTCTGTCCGGCTGTTTTCTGCCGCTGACGCAGTCGACATACTCGGATAACCCGACAATCCGAAAGTGCCTCTTGATGGCGGCCACATGCACTTCAAACGATCGGTAGTCATCACCCACATCGTATATCAGATAACCAAGATCGCCGTTGCTCCGGTCGGTGATCCGATGATATTTGAACGCAACGAGTGTCTTTTCGCCCGTGACAAACTCGGTGATGAATAGCAGGAAGCGAGCAAGTCCCAGATAGTAGCTTGCGAAGCCGATCACCGTTTCAACCACCGAGGTCCGGTTGCTCTCTGACCGGAGGCTTCGATTTCAGCCGTGCGATAGCGGGGAGCAGCCTGGCTTTGATCAAGTAAAGCATTCTTGATTTCAAGCCGTTATGGAATACCCAAAACTGTGAATGCAACCGCAGCTTCTTGGTCCAATAAAGTTTGTAATCATAGACCGTACCGGCAAAATCGTAAGTGGTCATACCGCGTTCAATAAGTTGCTCCAGCAGCAGTGAACGCAGCACCGTACCGGGGGAAAACTTGCGGAATTCCAAATCGTAGTCTAGTGTGAGCAGTAGCACGTGGCCGTCAGCAGCCAGTTCGTATTCAAAGGCTATGAATCTGTCGTTTAGTTTGAGGAACCAGATATATGCCCAGCCATTACTCATAGCTACCGCTGTGATCAATTTGTAGAATTTCGCCCGGCCGACAGTACCGCTCATGTCTTTTCCAAGCTTCCCTTTCCAACTGCGCCTACTGATCTCTTCGCAAGTTGACAGCGCCATAGGAAGATCAAACGCATCGGAGAAGGTGCCAAGCGCGAATTCTCCCTCTCGGTTCAGGCGGTTGCGCATAGTGTTGAGATTCCCCTTTAGCCCCTTTCCAAATGCCGCCTTCACGGCTTCCCATCCTTCACTGAGCCGGATATAGGGTGAGATACGTTCCGGCA
This sequence comes from uncultured bacterium, assembly GCA_903903945.1. Lineage (GTDB taxonomy): Bacteria > Zixibacteria > MSB-5A5 > CAIYYT01 > CAIYYT01 > CAIYYT01. The sequence continues at coordinate 21,553 of CAIVAP010000025.1, forward strand.
ATTCAACATACTTAATCTTACACTCCTTCAGATGTTTTCGCCAGCACTCGTAGCCGGAGTTGCCCTGCTCGAAATTGGCAAGGATCGCCAGGTCCCATTGAGATGAGTGTTTGAAAATCTCATCCCAAAGGACCTTAAGCTTTTCGACGGAGATTCCGGGAAAAACGAAATTCGATCTTGGTGTAATAGCATTTTCGATGAAACGCAGAACGCGTTGGCGAATTCCTTTGATCCGCATTGGCATGATCATCAGTGGAATTGCAGCCGTCAGGCGACTATTCTCATACATCACGACCACGAATAATTCGGCGCCTTCGCCAAAGGCCTGCCACCAGCAGTCATACCACTCATGTCGCAACCAGATGCCCCTGCTGAAATTGTCCTCCAGCAAACGATTCCACTCATCCTTGAGTGCGCGGAATTCTTGATAATCGGTAATGATCTTGATATCGAACATCGGCTCCAATGTTCCATCGCCGCTATTGGTTGGCGACGGACTTTCCTTATACAGTCCGAGCCCCTTGGGTACGTTTTCCGAACGAGATCACCAATTTCCTGCCTGTCTTTGGCCAGTTGGATAGCCAAGTAATATCGAAAAAGAGGAAATGGAAATATCGCGACTCTCCCGTCCGTTGCAGATTGATTCTGCCATTTGCAACGATTGATGTTTCATTGAGCTTGTCTATAATGCCGTAGCGCAAAGTACGGCCGAGTCGTCGGAACCAATCGCAGCAAGCGCTTGAACATCCCCGATACAGACTGCGCCCACGAAGCTCGGGGAGCGTGAAGGAATTATAGAAATACACGCCTTCAGGATCGGTGTCGAGTATTGTCCCAGCTTCATCCAAGTAAAGACGCCCAGTCGAAACCCAAACCATCGAACAGACCATCCCGTCTCGCCGCACGGCTACGCCGCACAAATCACCACTGGTCAGTCGGTCTCTGACCGTTTCCGGACTCACCCCTAGGAGTGAAAACGAGCTTGCATCAGAGAGCTGCGCCAGCCTAAAATCGAAGGCATCAGTCTCGGGTTTCACAACGTCTAAATCCTGCGCCGCAACGAGATAAACGTGTGAATATCGAAAGAGCCGGCGCGGCATGCGCCATGAAAGCGAATAGAGCAGATAATCAATACCCTCGGCCCGATATCTCGCACTCAACTGTTTTAGCCTAGAAAATACCATCGTTGTCATCACCTAATTTACGTCTTGGTCGTTTCAATTGACATCACAATCATTGTATCGGTCACCAGGACTCATTCAGTTCCTTGAGACTGCGGATAAATGCGCAACTACCTGAAAAAGTCAATCCTAAAACAAAACGCGACCTTTGCCGATCTACCTATTGTCGGATCCTGTTGGCGATTGAATCCCGGCGGCAAGAGTACTTGTCAATTCGAGAAAAACCTGTTAATAATACGGGTTAACTGTATGCGGTATGATCATCTGTCCTAGGTTATTGTTAGACAAAATATGAGTCTTAGTAGCAGTATCCGCCGCCGCCTTGCGCCCCTGTACTACAGGAGGTTCGAGAAGACCCCTGACATTTTCCGGCTATATGAGACGTACCGGGCTCATGACCGACTGTCGCGACAGCAGCTTCTTGATGTCCAGTTCAACTCTCTCCAGAGCTTGCTCCTGCATGCCTGTCATCACACCCGCTACTACCGGCGGCTTTTTCACGATTGTGGTTTTGACCCCAATCGCTTTGAGTCGTTAGAGCAGTTGAACCTTCTGCCAATTCTGACCAAGGAAACCATAAATGCGAATTATTCGGATCTGATTGCGGACAATGTGGATGAAAAAGACAGGCACGTCTCTTGTACGGGGGGAACCAGTGGAGTGAGGATGAATTTTCTCCGCGATAACCGGTGCCGTGCTCGTCGATTCGCTCTTCAATGGCGATCCGACGCCTGGACAGGCTGGGAGCCGGGATCGAATGTCGCCTATGTCTGGCCCGCTGCGCAGGACTTAAGCCCCAGGACCACCTGGAAGCAAAGGCTGGTCAGCCGATACGCGACTGGCGTTTTTCTCATATCAGCCGGCGTACTGAATGAGACGATTTTGTCGCAAATTGCAGCCGACCTCTGCCGGATCAAACCTGCTTTGATACGTTGCTTCCCGTCTGCCGGGACAGAGGTGGCGCAGTATCTGCATGACCATCATATTGCCCTCCCCGGTCTGAGGGGAGTCGTCTCTGCGGGGGAATCTGTCTCCGACACTCAACGAAATGTCATCGAGAGTGGATTTGGTGCTCCGGTGTTCAACCTCTATGCATCCCGCGAAGTCGGCACTACGGCGGCAGAGTGCTCTCAGCATCGCCACCTGCACATCGCTGTCGACTCCCAGGTTGTCGAGATCGTCACAGCCGGTAAGCGAATGGCTCTCGGCGAATTCGGTGACATTGTCATCACCGACCTCCTCAACTACGCCATGCCGATGATCCGATATGCGATTGGCGATTACGGTTCACTGGTGGAGGGTGACTGCCCCTGTGGGTTACCCTTCCCATTGCTGGAGAATGTCGTCGGCAGAACCGGTGACAACCTCAGAGATTGCGATGGAAAAACGGTTGTCCCGAACACTCTCACCGCCCATCTAATCGTCCATGGACCAAGGGTCGGACAAGTGCAGGTGATTCAGAATACCTACAAGGAAGTTTTGGTCCGCATGTCCGCCGACCCGGCGCCGGATCAATCCGTTCGCGATTTCTACTCCACCAACCTCAAGATTCTCTTGAAGGGTCTCGAAGAAGTGCGCTTTGAAGTCGTCGATCACATATCTTACGAGGAATCAGGCAAGTATCGCTTCACGATCTGCAACATTCCGCCCGACATGCCGCCACCGGGCACCGCGCGGTGATTTTGCCGGCAAGAGAGTACTTGTCAATACGAGAAAAACTTGTTAGAAATAGGGAGTTTATGAGTATTCGTGGCTGTATCCGACGCCTGGCGCTACTGTCTGGCAGCAGGTACGAGAAGGCGCCGATCACTTGCCGGCTATCTGAGATGTACGGCGCTCTTGGACGTCTGGTGGTCGTGGAAACAAGAGCAGTGTCTTAGGTCTTTCGGCTTGTTCAGCCGCCTGTATCGCCATAAGGTTGTGATCAAGGAGAAGTGTTTGAAAAACGACTCAACTCTGCATCTGATTGGCCTGCTATTTCTTCTGGCAACCGGCAGCTTTGTCTGGTTCTACCCAGCGCCTCTCTGCGGTGACATGCCTATGCACGTGGCCGTCGCAAAAGCATTTGTTGGTCTCCTGACTAACGCGGGCGCAGCCAACTATCCCTACGCATTGAACATAGTATTCTCTTCGTACGCGTTGCCAGAAATCCTATTGGCTTTCTTAGTAAAACTCTTTGGCGTAATCTATGCTTCCAAGATCGCCTTGACCGCTTATGCAATTGGCTTTCCTCTCTCGATTTGGTTTCTCGTTAGCCAGATCAACCCTGAGGCCAGATGGGCCAAGCTGATTGGTTTTCCTCTAACTCTCAACTACTTCTTCCATTGGGGCTTCTGGTCCTACCTGGTAAGTGAAATTGCAGTGATCTGTACTATCGCAATGTCGATCAGGTATGCGTCTACCAGGCTGTTCTTGTTGGTCGGTGCTCCACTTCGGGTGGTGACGTTCCTGATGCATCCTGCGCCCGTGATAGCGTTGGGCATCTATGACTCTGTTACCGTTCTCGTCGACCTTGAACACAACCCGAAATGGCTGAACCCAATCTCATGGCAATGGAAGCGCATGTCCATGCTCTGGGTCCCAACACTCCTGTGTATTGCAGTCATGTCTTTCTCCCTTGGCAACTCCACTGGTCAGTCCTTCGCAGTGTTGTGGGGCTCTGCGACGGCTCAACTCATTCAGTTGGTGAGACCGTTTTACATTACCAGTCAATGGTGGGAATCCGCTGTACCTATATTATTGGGCTTAGCGCTGATATCTGTTGCGTGTTATCAGATCGTGCGGTCCCGCAAGCAGATCGGCATCTTGCTTGCATCCGTGTTCATGGTTCTCGTCGGTTTATTCCTGCCTCGAGACCAGTTCTTTGGGAACTCCTGGGAAATAGGCGCCAGAATTGTCTTTATTGGACTTATTCTCCTCTTGTCACTTACGGCCTTGCTCAAGAAGGGATTGGCTAAAGCCGTCTTGGCTTGGGTGATCATATCATTGACGCTCAATCTTGGTGTAAGTCACGCCCTCTGGCGTGTCCACAGCAGGTCAGCCGAAAGTGCCCTCAGTGTACTGCGGGAGAGCTTCACTGGAGCAAAGATAAGAACGGAAGTCCACCCAACGACGAACGGTCCCAGTTCTAACGTGGGACGCCATATTGCCAATTGGGCCTGGTGTTTGGGATATGTGGCCGATGTCCCTAACAGCGTTGGCATCCAGGACTTTGGACCGGTGAAGTACATCGGTCTTGATACTGCAACGGTTCGTGAATTAGGAATTCCCCAGGGTCTTGTTGTCTATCACCCATACATGCTCGATAGTCTTCCAAGACCTGGCTATCGCGAAGTTCTTCTGCGAGGGGATGACATTTACACGATCTACGAGAAATGAACACCGTCTTGCTCACTCGGGTGTATTCGTCCTGTAGTTGGCGACTGAATCCCGGCGGCAAGAGAATACTTGTCAATATGAGAAAAACTTGTTAGCAATACGGGGTAACTGTATGCGGTGTGACCATCTGTCCTAAGTTGTTGCCGGCATTCTTATTAGGAGAACAAACCGTCTTTCTCTGCTCAAACTCTGCACAGCAGGGTCGCGTACGAAGATCGGGGCAGGGATCGAAGCTCTTACGCGTCAATGAATAACGAAATTGCGTACATAATGTGGAGAAGGCACAGAGTTTGCACATCGCTTTAGCGTAGTATTATCATTGTGCGCAAACAACATAAGTCTGAGGGATTGTCCTAACAGTCCCGGAGGTTAGCATGTCAGTGTTCTTGAGAATAAGCTTGGTGGTAGCTGCTGCAATAATCTTCCTGACAACTGCAATGAGCACGGTACAGGGAGCGTCGACTCAATCGCTACGCTCGGGCGCCTATTTTTGCGGTACCGACGGTACTTGCCTGTGGTACAAAGCGGGGGACCCTGACTGGGTATTTCAGCGCTTCACCTATATCATGGGTTACGCCGACTGCCCGAACAGCGTAGGCGAATGGCGCACCAAATCGCCCAACTCCCGCCTCGTTCTCTATACGAGCGGTTCCGATATGGCTGCCGCCAAGCTCTATACACACTACTATATTGGTTCTGGGAAGCCAGCTTACGTCAGGGATCGTATGGTGCAACTTGGTGAGATCGAGGAAAATGCATATATGCATTTCTACAACGACACCAAGTTGAGGAACTGGACAGGCACCACTTGGGACACGCTACTGATCGTTGGCACCAATTCCATGACCATTACTGCCAAGGACTCCGTCAGTCGCGTTCCGAACGGTTACGTCAATGCTCTTTTCTATTCGCGCAATACTTACTCCGGCGAAACGCGTTTATCACCGAACTTCACAAACTCAAAACTGCGACTTGCATACAAGGAATACATCACCTTTGCCTTTACTTCAATGCGGATGGTCTATTGGCCTACAATGACAGGTTATTGGGACGGCATGTACTTCGACAATTATAGTCCGGGGGGCATACAGGGGAGTCATCTGGTTTCGGGAGGTCTTGTTGTCGAATCCGGCACTAGTCCCAGCAACTTGCTGACTTTCGGCACCGATGCTTACGGCGCTTGGGGCTGGAATTGGATGAAAGTCTTTGGCCGCGAAGTCCGCGACACGCTCAGGACATCCGCCCAATGGTCGGCTGACGGGAAGAAGAAGATACTCGCGTACAACGTCGGCGTGAGCTTCGACAACTCATATATGTACCCCGACTCCTGCGGAGCCGATGCCTTCAACTACGAGTTTGCTTTTGATCCGGTCTCTTCTGCAAACAACAGCTACTACCGTTTGGAGAATATCTATACGCGCGATTCTATCGCAACTCTTAATGGGGCGACCTTCTTCTGGTGCTCTCGTCCACGCACGGACTTTGTTACTAAGCGGGAATCAATCTACAATAATCTCTGCTTCTACTACGCCGCCCGCACTGACTCAACCTGGATATATATGCGCCCTGAGCCGGGCAATGCTTATGGTGTGTTCTATAACACCGGCTTTGATACTCTGTCGTGGATACCGGCGATGGGCTATGATCTCGGCGTCCCGATTGCTCACTACCAACTGGCGACATCCGGCGCCTCTCCCGACAAGGCCGGTTCGCAATACAAGGTCTGGATGCGAGACTATCAGGGTGGTAGGGTTTACATTCGTCCCAAGGATGACATTGACGCATCCGTCTGGGGTTCAACCTCGACTCCGGTTACCGTCAGCCTTGGCGGCACTTATCAGCAACTGAATACCGACGGAACTCTCGGTTCGGTGATTACATCGCTGTCGTTGCATGCTGCCGAAGGCGCGATCATGATTCCGGCCGCCACCGGCGCCTGCGCAACGCCTCCGTCTGTTCCGACATTAAGCAGCCCGGCTGACAGTGCTGACGTGACATCTCGCACACCGAGCATCTGTGTCAACAACTCGACTCAGTCCGGTGGTTGCACCCAACCCATTGTCTATCATTTTCAGGTGTCTACCGTATCAAGCTTCAGCACAATAGCGGCGGAAAACAGTTCGGTGTCGCAGGGGACTTCGACTACCTGCTGGCAGGTATCGACGACTCTTGGCATCGGGCAACTCTATTACTGGCGCGTCCGAGCCGGCAATGGAACTTCCTGGTCAAGCTGGTCATCTATTCGGAAGCTTGTCACACCTAATAGCGCACCCACGGTGCCAGCATTGTCTTCACCGGCCAACGCCGCAACCGTCACTTCGGTCCAGCCGACACTGACAGTGACGAACTCCACCGATCCGGACGGAACCATACCGACTTACCATTTTCAGGTCTCGACCACGTCCGGCTTCACGACCATTACCGTGCAGAACCTGTCAGTGCCACAGGGTTCGGGCAGTACCAGTTGGCTGATTAGTCCGGCTTTAGGCAATTTGACGACCTACTACTGGCGCGTCCGCGCCTACGATGGTATCGTCTATTCGGGTTGGAGTAGTTCGCGCTCTTTTTATGTCAACCAGCCGGTCGCCAACAATCCACCCACGGTGCCAGCGCTCTCGACGCCGGCGAATGGCGCCACGATGACCTCGCTGCAACCGACCCTGGTGATCGTGAATTCCACTGATCCGGAAGGTACGACGCCTGTTTATCACTTTCAGCTATCAACACTGTCCAGCTTTTCGTTAATCGCCGTCGAAAATCTTTCGGTCGCTCAGGGTCCGTCAACGACTACTTGGCAAGTTACCCCGGCTCTCAAAAATTTGACGACTTACTACTGGCGAGTCCGCGCCTCCGACGGTCAGGCCTACTCTGGTTGGAGCGGCTCGCGATCATTTTATGTCAATCAGCCAAGTGGAAACAGCCCTCCGACCGCTCC